>CALMUC010000229.1 GCA_937872845.1 uncultured Lachnospiraceae bacterium
GTCTGGTTTTATCTATAGCTTTTATAATTTCGCAGATTGCGAGGAAAAAATTGGATTTTAAATTCGGGATAGGATGGATATTTATTGCACTATTGCTTGGAATTATGACAATATGGCAGGAGTTCCTTGGCTGGCTTACTCATTTATTCGGAATAAAAACACCGGTAAACTTTCTTTTGCTGTTGGCAATAATACTTCTTGTAAGTCTTATTTATAATATGACAAAAACTATAGATCTTCTTCAGGAAAAAGTAAAAAGACTTTCACAGGAAGTGGCTATTTTAAGAAGAGATACCGCAATAAAATATTCACATGCAGATAACGGACATAAAGAACAGCAATTTTCAGACAGACATATTACAGAGAAATCAGACAGGATAAAATAACAATGAAAAGATGTGCAGATTGGGTCGTTTCCCATATGAAAATAGAATACATATTCTTAATTGTTGCTCTTATAGTTTCACTTTATTCAGCAAAACATATTCCATTTCCACAGATACCGGATGAACAGGTGCATTTGAGGAGTATAGGATATGCTTTTGGAGCTCCTTCATATACCAATGAAATTTTGGATGATATATTTACATCTAAATGGATTTCTGAAAGCATGGAGAATAAACCGGTAAATTTCAATATTTATTATGAGAAAGTATCTCATAAGACAAAAAATGTTTGTAAGATTACAGACCTGAAACCGACAATTTCAGCTGTAAAGTATCTTCCGCAGGGAATCGGACTTTATATTGGACTTATGCTGCACCTGACAGTTTATAAATGTTTTTGGCTGTCCAGATTATTTTCGATTTTATTTTATTTATTGATTGGATTTATTGTATTGAAGCTTGTTCCATATCGAAAAGATTTATTCTTTTTTTGCTTAATCATGCCGATGGTGATTCAGCAATGTTCATCAATAAGTTATGATGCAGTACTGATTCCTGTATCATTCCTTCTTACTGCATATATTTTAAATCTTAGTGTCAGGGAAAAACCGGTCGGGTGGAGAAGCATTTTACTGATACTGTTTTTAACTTGTGTGATAGCTTTGATAAAAATACCATATGCGCTTTTGGCAGGAATCATTCTGATTGTTCCAAGGGATAAGTATCAGCTTTATATAGGAAAAAAAGGAAACAGGCAGTTTGATGTGGCAAAATGGATATATAAATTCAGAATTCTGGTTATTGTTCTCCTCATCATGATTATGGCACTGGTGATGTTCATTTTCAGGAATCATCCATATATAAAAACATTTTTTGCATGTTTCATAAATCTAAGATGGTTTTCATTTATAGTCGCCGATTCATTTTACAAGCTTGGTGATTTTTATATGAGAACTTTTGTAGGAGATATAGGAAGACTTCAGCTGTCATATTCATATCCGTTTATTATGATTTTCTTTTGTGTACTCACATATCTTTGCATTGTGGGAGAGGAAAAAGATTATGAAAAAATGACTGCTCTTACAATAAAGAAGAGATTATGGATGGTATTTCTTGTTGCCTGTACGGTTGTTGTTATTTTTATGTCACAGGTAACATGGACATTTATGCTGAATAATTACAGTCTGGATGAAAGCCCATCAAAAATAGCATACAATTTATTAAACTTCACATGGATAGATGGTGTTCAGGGCAGATATTTTCTTCCGCAGTTTCCGGCACTTGTTATTGCATTAAGCGGAAACAGGTATACTGTTTCTCTATCAAAGGATAAAAAATATTATATTGCAAGAAAAGTATTTATGATACTTTTTTACAGTTACATGCTTTATCGTTTCTGCAGGCTAATACTTGTGAGGTACAGGTAATTGGAAGAAAACTATAAAGAATTAAAATGGACAGCAGAAAAAATAAACGTAAATATACTTCCATGTGTTACGGTTATTGTTCCGCTTTACAAATCTGGCAAGCAAGTTTTGCATTGTATCGGAAGTATTTTTCGGCAGGATTATACTAATATTGAATTAATTATGATAGATGATGGTTCTGATGATGGAACATTTGAAACTGCCGAAAAATACATAAACAGATACTTTTCAAAATATGGGAATAATATAAAAAATATAAGCCTGATACAAAAGGAAAATGAAGGAGTTGCAGATACCAGAAATCTGGGTATTCTGAAATCAAACGGTAAATATATTATGTTTGTTGATCAGGATGATGTAATAGGAAAGGATTACTGTAGTTCCTATGCAGAAAAAGCCGAAAAACACGGAGCTGATATTGTAACAGGCGGTTATGTCAGGATTACAGATAAGAAAGAAAAATTGTTTACCGTTGTTCCGGACGAAGGACGATTTGCTGAGATGTTGGTGACGGCACCGTGGGCACATATTTACCGCAGACAGTTTCTCATTGATAATGAAATTGCTTTTTTGAAATCACCAATAGGTGAAGATATCTATTTTAACATAACGGCACTTGCGTTTGCCGGGAAAAAGTATACTTTGCCTCAGACGAATTATTATTGGATATATAATACGAAGTCTGTTTCCAATACATCTCAGAAGATGATCTCAGAAGATGTAGATCCAATTTATCTGCTTGATAATATTTATGAAAAAATAAAATGGAACAGAACGTTTTTAAATGATTCGCTGACGGTTTATTTTTTTGCAAGATACATTGTATGGTATATGCTTTTTACTTTTAAAGGAAGCAGAAGACGAGATATTGAAAGCATGTATATACGCCTTTCACAATGGATGGAAATGCATTTTGCAGGATACAGAAAAAATATTTATATCTGCCGGAAAAAACCGGATGGAGAAAAATGCAAGTTTTATCTGGCTGTCAGAACATATTATATGATGGATGGATTAAAGCTTTTGATTCCGATTTTAAAAGTATTTGGTAAGTGATTTCACAGCAGCAGAGAAATTTGACAGATACAGAAAATCTGATAGATACGGAGGAATTAATGTGTTAACTAAAGATAATATATTTATGAAATGTAACAGTGCGTTTATGGCATCGAAATTATATTCAAGCTTAAGCAGCAAGGTGAAGATCCGCCGTATTTTCAATTCAGATGCAATGTATTACATACACCCGAAGGAAATGAAACAGGATGAATACAGGCTGAATCTTCTTATACCGAATTTTGGAAAGGAATATGTTTTTGCAGGTATTTCAGCAGCAATAAAATTCATGCTTAAGTTTGCTGAAATAACAGGCTGGGATAGCCGCGTAATAATTGTTGGCGGAGAAAGATATAATGAAAAAACTGCAACAACGATAGATGGATATATTCATAATGGTGAAAAAAATGGTATATTTTTTCTTGGAGAAGATCTGAAAATTCCAGTCGGATCGAAAGACATATTTATTGCAACATCGTGGGTGACAGCGTACAGCATTCAAAAAACTATAAGCTGGCAGGAAAAAATATATGGTGGAGAGAGGAATGATCTGATTTATCTGATTCAGGATTTTGAACCAGGATTTTATCCGTGGTCATCGGAATATGTTTTGGCAGAAGAAACATATCATGCATATGCAGATCACACAGTGGCAATATTTAATTCACGTGAACTGCACACATATTTTAAAAATCTTGGATACAGTTTTAAAATTGAAAAAGATTTCAGACCGGTTTTGAATACGGGATTAAAAGATATACTGATATCAAAGAAGGAAGTTGTAAAAGAAAGAAAAATTCTTATCTATGGCAGACCTGGAAGCGACAGAAATGCATTTGATATTGTCAGACAGGCACTAAGGATATGGGACAGGCATTATGCAGATTCAAAAAACTGGAAAATATTATCATTAGGTGAGAAATTTGATGATATAACTTTGAAAAATAATAAGATTCACTGCGAAGGAAAAGTAACACTTGATGAATATGCAGACGAAATGTTCCGTACATATGCGGGAATTTCATTAATGGTATCTCCGCATCCATCATATCCTCCGCTTGAAATGTCGGCATTTGGAATTAAGACAATTACAAATAGATATGCAAATAAAGATTTATCATATTTTAATCCGAATATTGTATCTCTTGACAGATGTATGCCAGAGCAGATAGCAAAGAAACTGATGGAAATTTGCAATGATTATAATGCTGAACCTGTGCAGCTTAAATATACTCAGGAATATATGGATAATAATGATATACCAGACCTGATCAGTGAGATATATGATGAAGAGTGGAAATGATAGTGGTGTAAAATAAGGGCAGATGGCAAAACTGAAGTAAGAACATTTGGAAAAACTGAAGTAAAAAACAGGGTGCAGATTATCATGATAATAAAAAAAATAATTCTTTCTATATATTATGGTTCACTAAAGAAAAAGATGAAATCATGCGGTGAGAATCCTATATTTGGATTTCATCTGACTTTTTTTAATCCAAAATATATATCGATTGGTAAAAACTGCATAATTGGTTCGGAATCAAGAATAGAGGCATGGGATTCATACAGAGGTATAAATTATCATCCGGAAATAAAACTGGGAGATCAGGTGCATATAAATTCTGCCATACATATAGGATGCATAAATAAAATCGAAGTAGGAGATGACTGCCTGTTCGGGAGCCATGTTATGATAATTGATCACTCACATGGAAAAAATTCGGTTGATGAATTGAAAATCCATCCTGATGAGCGGGAACTTTACAGTAAAGGACCGATAAAAATAGGAAACAGATGCTGGATATGTGAGAATGCTGTTATTTTACCGGGGGTTACAATAGGTGAAGCTGCAGTGGTTGCAGCAGGAGCAGTTGTGACAAAAGATGTTCCGGCAAATTGTGTAGTCGCCGGAAATCCGGCAAAGATTGTAAAATATATTTGATTTCTAAAAAATCAAAATAAAGATTTTGAGAAGAAATATGGACAGAGAATTCAAATAAAGATTTAATAAAGGAAAAATAATGAATATTACAATAGTTGGTGCTGCAGGATTTATAGGAACAAATCTGGTAAAAAAATTAGCACAAAATAATGAAATGAATATAACAGTTATAGATAAGGAAGATGTATATTTTGATACAATCCGTTCGTTTGGTTTCGAAAATGTGAAATATGAAGTTTCAAAATTTGAAACTGACGAGAATTATGAAGAATTGCTGAAAAATACAGATGTGCTTTTTCATTTGTTAAGTACTACATCACCGTCAAATTCAAATCAGTTTATTTCTGATGAGATAAGGGATAATGTGATTGTTACATCGAGGATACTTGACGCATGTGTAAAAGTTGAAGTTCAGAAAGTAATATTTCTGTCAAGCGGAGGAACGGTTTATGGAAAACATGATGAATGCCCGCTGTCTGAGGATATGCCGACAGATCCGATAACGTCTTATGGAATTCAGAAGATAACAATAGAAAAACTTTTGTATCTTTATAATTATATGTACAATCTGGATTATAGAATATTCAGACTTTCAAATCCGTATGGGCCTTATCAAAGGCCGAATGGCAAACTTGGAGTTGTTACAACATTTGTATATCGTGCCGTGAAAAATGAGCCACTTAACATATATGGGGACGGAAGTATTGTAAGGGATTTTATTTATATTGATGATGCAGTAGCAGCTATTGTAAAAGCTTCATTTTCTGAGAACTCTTTATATAAACTCTATAATATTGGTTCTGGTTCAGGCATAAGTATAAAAGAACTGATAGAATGTATAAAAAAGGAAATTGCACCAGATGCAGTTGTAAATTATGAGCAGGCACGTAAAGTTGATGTACCGGAAAATTTTTTAAATGTTAAAAGATTTGAAGCGGAGTATGGAAAAATCAATAGAACAAATCTTACTGAAGGAATACAGAAAACAGATGATTTTTTCAGACAGTAGAAATATCGGAGTGAAAATCCATGAATAAAACAGCAGATAATAATGGAGTCAGGTGTATGGTTTCATTTTGTATGCCGACAAATGGGATAACAGAATGGGTTATCCCGGCGTTAGACAGTATTTATGAACAGAACGCACCAGATGATGAATTTGAAGTTATTGTTGCGGACAATGGAGATAATAATGATTTTCAGAATGCAATTTTGAAATATCAAATGACTCATAAAAATCTGATTTATAAAAAAACTCAGGCAAAACAGTTTCTTAATCAGATAGAATCATTCAAAATGGCAAAGGGTGAATTCATAAAGTTTGTGAATCATCGGTTTTTGCTTAAAGATGGGACTGTTCAGCAAATATTGACATTTGTAAAAGAAAATATAAAAGATAAACCAGTGGTTTTTTTCAGTAATGGAAATCTGAAGCAAAAAGAAAAAGTCTCAGTATATAATAGCTTTGACGAGTTCGTGGGAGGTCTTTCATATTGGTCATCATGGTCGGGTGGGCTGGCAATATGGAAGAGTGATTTTGAAAAAATGTCAGATCAGATGACATATAACGAAACTTTCCCGCATACAACTGTATTGTTTTATGAAAGGGAAAAACAGAAATACATAATAGATGATACTATAATCATGTGCGAAGAAACCGGAAATGCAGTGCGTAAGGGAAATTATAATTTATTCAAAGCATTTGCTGCAGAATATTTATCTGTTATAAGAGAACTTGAGAAAAGTAAAGATATTTCAGAGGAAACATTTGAATGCGTAAAAAAGGATAATATTCAAATGGTCGGACGACTTTATTTTCTTTTTGTAGTCATGAAAAATAAAGCTTCCTATGATTTGACGGATTATAAGAAATATATAACAGAAGAATATAAAATGCGACAGATAAAAAAAGCGGCATTTCATTATTTTATACTGCTTGTACTTAATAAGATTGGTATAAAAATTCTATAATAAAAACTTTACATAAAAATTTTTTGAGACGGGAAATAAAAAAACTTTAATTTAAAGAAAAATATAAAATCTGAAAAAATGAGATCTGATAAAAGATAAAAAGTATCGGGATGGAAAAATGATAGATAATAAGTGTGATATATCAGTGATTGTTCCTTATTATTATGGGAAAAAGTATTTAGCTGATATGTATGGAAATTTAAAATGTTCAGCTGATGGATTTGACGGAAAAATAGAATGGATTATTGTCAATGACAGTCCTGATGATGAAATACGTATTGAAGAAATCAGTGGTATTACGGATGCATCATTTGAAATTAAAATCATTGTTAATGAAAAAAACAGTGGAATACATTATTCAAGAGTTCATGGACTGGCAAATGCGACAGGAGAGTATGTTTTGTTTCTTGATCAGGATGATAGTATTGAAGCACAGTTTTTCAGGTCACAGTATGAAAAGGTAAAAGGCAGTGACCTTGTTGTTGCAAATGCAAGCATTGAAAAAGAAGATGGAACAGCGAAAAAATTGTATGAGACAGAAAATGATTTTGAAGATGTAAGAGATATAGAAGCATATTCATATAAAGGGAATCGCATAGCGTCACCTGGGCAGTGTCTTATCAGGCGGGAAGCAGTTCCTGAATTATGGATGAAATCTATAATGAATGTAAATGGTGCTGATGATGTTTATCTCTGGATACTGCTTCTTGCAAAGAATGCAGAGATAAGGCTAAATCATGAAGTACTTTATACACATAAATACACAGGGAGCAACCTGTCAGACTCTTATCCTAAAATGCTTAAATCACTGCGCGAAATGAAAGAACGCCTAAAAAACTCAGAGGTTCCAAAGTATGTGGTAAGAAGGATGATAAGAAGTTATCATTACCAATCTGCTTATATCTCAGCTGGGAAGTGTATGCGGAAATTTGTATGGATATTTTTTCCGGATGTTATAATAAATGACATTAAAAGAAATAAAAAAAATAAAAAAAATAATAAATAAAATCCATTTTATATTTAATGATAAGGATCATAATTTATGAAAATCAGAGAAACGAAAAAAATTGTTCTGCCAGGAACTGTTGAAAAGAACGTTAAGTGGGAGATGACACAGCTTATGATTAAAGCTGTATCATTGTATTGGAAAATTTATATGAATATTCATCACCCTGCACAGGGCGGAAATAAGAAGTATTCGGTTTCTATAGCTGCAATTTTCAAAAATGAAGCACCATATTTAAAAGAGTGGATTGAATATCATAAAATTGCAGGAGTTGATCATTTTTATCTTTACAATAATGAATCTGAAGATGACTATATGGAAGTTTTGAATTCATATATAGAAGATGGAACAGTAACGCTTATTGACTGGCCATATAAACAGAAGCAGCTGGAATCATATTGTGATTGCATAAAAAGGTTTAAGGATGAAACGCGGTGGCTGGGATTCATAGATATAGATGAATTTGTTGTTCCTATACAGGATAATGACATTTATTCATTTTTAAAAAAATATGAAAGCAATAGACCGGCAGTTTTGCTTTATTGGAAAATATTTGGAACAGGCGGACTGATTGACAGAAATATAGAAGAACCTGTAACGGATAGTTTTCACATCTGCTGGGATAAACTCTACGCAGTAGGTAAATGTTTCTACAATACAAGTTATGATTTTGATCCGGGATTTTTTAGAAATTCGATTTTTCATCATCATATGTGGGGACAGTATAATGGCAAAAATCTTCCGCCAGTGAATGCATATGGTAAAGTGAGTATAAATCAATATTCAAACCCTATGAAAAATGAAGCAATTCCGATACAGATAAATCATTATTTTACGAAATCATTATCAGAATATGCAGAAAAAAAATCTAAGGGCGATGTCTTTTTTAAAGAAAATCCACATGATCAGGAGTACATGATGGCACATGAAAACAGATGTACATCATCAGATTATTCAATATACAAATATGAAATGAAATTAAAGGATGTACTGAAAAAACAGCATGAAAAAACATTCAATTAAAGTAAATGTAATTTTAAATATGGTAAAACAGATATGTCAGGTCATATTTCCTCTTATAACTGTTCCATATGTAACCCGTGTGCTTCATGCAGATAATAACGGGAAGATTGATTTCAGTATGTCAATTGTCAGTTATTTTACGCTTATCGCGGGGCTTGGGATTTCAAGCTATGGTGTGCTTGAAGGGTCAAAACTCAGAGATGATCGAAAAAAACTTCAGCAGTTTTCAAATGAAGTTTTCACAATAAATATCGGTTCAATGCTTATTTCATATTTAATATTATTTATTATGATTTTTACTGTTCCGAAGTTTGCAGGATACAGGAATGTTCTTATTATTCAGAGTGCCGGAATTTTTTTCACTACGGTGGGAGCGGACTGGCTTAATACAGTTTTTGAGGATTTTAAATATCTTACGATAAGATATATTATATTCCAGATGATTGCAATTATTCTTATGTTTATGCTTGTCAGACATAAAAGTGATTATCTGATTTATGCTGCAATAATGGTAGGCGTGACAGCAGGAGCAAATTTCTTAAATATATTTCATATACGTAAGTATGTGAAATTAAAGATTGTGAAGATTTCAAATCTGAAAGAAAGATTGATTCCGATTCTGGTATTGTTTGGAAATGTCGTGGCAACAACAATTTATGTGAACTCAGATGTTACACTTCTTGGATTTTTGAAAAATGATGATAAGGAGGTGGGAGTTTACAGTTTTGCAAGCAAGATATATACAATCATAAAGAATTTGATAAATGCAGTAATTGGTGTTGTGATGCCAAGACTTTCAAATGCATATGGAAAAGGTGAAATGGATGAAGTAAAAAGACTTGGAGAGGCAACAGTTGATGCACTTTTATTGATTACAATTCCTGCTCTCACAGGGCTTCTTTGTCTTTCAAGGGAAGTGATATGGATTATCGGCGGACCTGAATATGTTGGTGGAGCAGGTGCTCTCAGAGTACTTAGTCTTGCACTTGTTTTTTCTGTTTTATCATGTCTTTATGGAAGTGCATTTCTGGTCATAATCAGAGAAGAAGTATATTTTCTTAAGGCTACAATTATTGCGTCTTTGTCGAATATTATTCTCAATTTTGTGGCAATCCCAATGTGGGGAGCTACAGGTGCAGCACTTACAACACTTATTGCAGAAGCGATTGTTTTTGTTATGAGTTATATAAAATATAATCAAAAAAGCAAGTATCCGATATGCCCTGGAAAAAATAATATATTACAGATATTAATTGCATCTGCAGGAATTATAGCGGCATGTACATTGGTAAAGGCTGTAATAAAAGTAATGGCATATAGACTTATCTTTTCAGTTTTGCTTTCAATAGCGATATATTTTGGAATACTTTTGATAATGAAAAATAAATATGTACTTGAAAGTATCGCTCAATTGAAAAAAAGATTAAAGAAATAAGCATAAAATCAAGAAAAATTTACATCAGGAAGAGGGAAAAAGATGCTGCATACATTTGTTATTTGTGCATATCAGAAAAGTGAATATTTGGAAGATTGTATAAATTCACTTATAGATCAGACGACACCTTCTCGTATTATAATGGTGACACATACGCCTAATGAATATTTACAGGAAACAGCAGAAAAATATCATATTACACTTTATGTGAACCATGGTGAGGGCGGGATTACTCAGGACTGGAACTTTGGACTGCAAATGGTTCATACACAATATGCAACGATTGCTCATCAGGATGATATATATGAACCAGAATATACAAGACATATATTATCAAGAATGGTACAGCAGAGACACAGCATAATAGGATTTTCTGATTATACAGAACTGAGGGAAAATAAAAAAGTATATAATGAAAAAATGCTCAAAATAAAAAGACTGATGCTGTTTCCCCTCAGGGCACGAATGTTTCAAGGCAGCAGATTTGTCAGAAGAAGAATTTTATCTTTGGGAGATCCGATAGACTGTCCGTCGGTTATGTATAATATGAAAGAAATAGAACTTCCGATTTTCTGTAATCATTTTATTTGTGCGGAGGATTGGGAAGCATGGGAAAAACTTTCACGGCAAAAAGGAAAATTTATATATATATCAGAACCGTTGATGTCGCATCGTATTCACGAAGAATCAACAACTACAAAGACACTTGAAAATGGTGGAAGAGTAGAAGAGAATTTTGAGATGTACCGGAAATTCTGGCCGAAAGGTATAGCGAGATTTATTAATCATTTTTATACAGCATCAGAAAAATCGAATGATCTCTCAAGTTGAGGAATAATACGTGTGTGTCCAGTTGAATGAAAATATGGAGTGTATTGTGAATAAAAGAGTAAATATATTAATGTCTACATATAATGGGGCAAGGCATATTTGCCGGCAGATGGACAGCATACTGAAACAGGATTATGATAATATCCATGTATATGTGAGAGATGATGGTTCAAAAGATAATACAGTTGAAATCCTTGAAAAGTATGAAAAAACGGATAAACGTGTAACAATTGTGAGGGATAATCTTGGAAATCTCGGGGTGCCTTATAGTTTCTACAGATTAATGACAGTGTGTCCTGCTGGCGATTATTATGCTTTTGCTGATCAGGACGATGAATGGAAAAAAGAAAAAATCAGGTATGCGGCTGAAACTCTTATATGTGAAGAAGAGAAAAATGTTTCAGGTCCTAAAAAACCGCTGCT
>CALMUC010000230.1 GCA_937872845.1 uncultured Lachnospiraceae bacterium
TTGCCATGATTTTATATTTGTGGTATCATTCAACTCTGTGATACATTTTATATCCTTGCTCTCTTATAGCACTGAGATTGAAAAATTTGAGTTTTACTAAGAGGGCCATTAAGACCAAAGGGAGGTGCAAATATGAACAAGTACGAGATCGCGTTAGTTCTTAGTTCAAGAGTTGAAGATGATGTTAGAACAGCTACTCTTGAAAAAGTCAAGGATCTTGTTGTCAAAGAAGGCGGCACGATTACAAATGTCGATGATCAGGGCAAGAAGAAAATGGCTTACGAGATCCAGGATATGAAGGAAGCATTTTATTACTTTATTCAGTTCGATGCTGAGGAATCAGCTCCAGCTAAAGTAGAAGCTCAACTTCGTATTATGGATAACGTCATCAGATTCCTTGTTGTAAGAGCCGATGCCTAAGTGATTTAGGAGGTTTTTTATGAATAAGGTTATTTTGATGGGTCGTCTTACAAGAGACCCAGAGGTTAGATATTCTCAACATAATGGTGAGCAGATGGCTATAGCGAGATTTAGTCTTGCTGTTGACAGAAGAGTTCGTAAAAATAATGGTGGTGATAATCAGCAGAATGCTGATTTTATTTCCTGTACTGCTTTTGGCAGGCAAGGTGAATTTGTTGAAAAATATCTGCATAAAGGTACAAAAATCAGTTTGATTGGTCGTATTCAGACAGGTTCTTATACTAATAAGGATGGGAACAAGGTCTATACGACAGACGTAATTGCGGAAGAACTTGAATTTGCGGAGAGTAAAAATTCTGCTTCACAATATAATGGAGCAGGAAATGGTTTCGATGGAGCATCAAATAATGATGCAAATAAGGAAATTCCTTTCCAGCAGAGCAGTGATAATGCGGATGCAAGCGGTTTTATGAATTTACCGCAGAATTTCGATGATGCACCGTTCTAAATTGGTTCAAGAGTCCCGCTTATTTAGGAGGATTAAAAATGCCTTACAATAAGACAGAGGGCGGAGCCCCAATGAGAAGAAGACCTATGCACAGAAGAAAGAAAGTTTGTATATTCTGCGCAGATAAAAATCAGGTCATTGATTATAAGGATGTTGCATTACTTTCAAAGTATATATCTGAGAGGGGAAAGATCCTTCCTCGCAGAATTACTGGGACGTGTGCAAAACATCAAAGAGCACTTACTGTTGCAATTAAACGTGCAAGACAGGTTGCTCTTGTTCCATATGTAACTGATTAATTCAAAAGATTTTTGAATGATAAGTTATTGATTTATATATACATTAGAAAAGCTCTGAAACAGGTTAAACTGTTTTGGAGCTTTTCTTGTTTTTTGAGAAAGTCTATGGTAGCATTAACGCGTAGAATGAAAGTCTTTTGTTCCATCCCCAAAGACTATTTGCAGATAGAAAGTAATAATGGAAAATGTTTTACTATGAAGTATATTTTATTAAGAAATATATTTTATTAATAAGTGAATTTTGAAAGAAAATATATATGGTTAGGAAGTATAATAAGTTGTGAACTTTGTTGAGTGAGTTTATAAGGGAGAAAATCTGTGAAATTTACAAAAATGCATGGAATTGGAAATGATTATGTATATGTAAATGTTTTGGAAGAAAAAGTGGTAAATGCATCGGAACTTTCAATTAATATAAGCAGACAGCATTTCAGTGTAGGGTCAGATGGACTTATATTGATAGGTAAGCCTGAAAATGGAGAAAACGCTGACTTTACTATGGATATTTACAACGCAGATGGTTCACGTGCAAAAATGTGTGGGAATGGGATTCGCTGTGTTGGCAAGTATGTATATGATCATGGTATGACAGATAAAACTACTGTTAGAATTTCTACGCTGTCAGGTATAAAAACATTGTCACTTCAGCTGAAAAATGCAGGGGAGCATGATTACATAAGCAACTCAGGAAAGGTTGTTGAGAGTGCAACAGTAGATATGGAATCACCTATTTTAACGCCAGAGCTTGTTCCGGTTGTTATTCCTGATAATTTTGTTATGTCTGAAGTGAAAAATATTTTAGGGAATTTATATTGTGGAACTGACAAATATGCTGCTGTTAAAATGCCATTAGCAATAAATGATGCAATTTATTATGGAACAGCAGTGTCGATGGGAAATCCTCATTTTGTTACATTTGTTGATGATGCTGTTGATTTTCCATTAGAAGATGTAGGACCTCTGATAGAGATGAACAGAGAATTTCCTGATAGGGTCAATGCAGAATTTGCACATGTGCTTGATTCAACACATATAACTATGCGAGTATGGGAAAGAGGATCAGGTGAGACTCTTGCCTGTGGAACAGGAGCATGTGCAACAGTAGTTGCGGCGGTTCTTAATAAGAAAGTAGAACCCAACACTGAAGTATTTGTCAAATTGACAGGTGGAGTTCTGAAAATCAAATGGGATCTCGATAAAAATACAGTGTTTATGACAGGCCCAGCAACAACAAGTTTTGAGGGAATATGGTTTTAAAACAAAATCAAGCATTAAATGATAAAAAATAATTGATAAATGGTAATAAACAGGAAAAAATATAGATATTTATAAAATGGAGGAATTAACGATGTTTCGAGTTAATGGTGATTATTTGAAATTAAGAGGAAGTTATTTGTTTTCTACAATTGGGAAGAAAGTCTCAGAGTTTCAGGAAGCGAATCCGGATAAGAAAGTTATTCGCCTTGGAATTGGAGATGTTACGCAGCCTTTGTGTCATTCAGTAATTAAGGCACTTCATGATGCAACAACTGAAATGGCATATAAAGATACTTTTCATGGGTATACGCCTGATCTTGGATATAGTTTTTTGAGAAATACAATTTCTGAAAAGGTTTATAAAAAGCTGGGTTGTGATATTTCTGAGGATGAGATTTTCATAAGTGATGGTGCAAAATCAGATTCAGGAAATATTCAGGAGATTTTTTCAAAAGATGCAAAAATAGCGGTCTGTGATCCTGTTTATCCAGTTTATGTAGACACAAATGTGATGGCAGGAAGAACTGGTGAATATAATGAGAGTACAGGACTTTGGAGTAATGTTATTTATATGCCATGTACAGCTGAAAATGGGTATGCTCCGGAAATTCCAGATGTGAATAATGCTCCTGATCTTATATATCTTTGTTTTCCTAATAATCCTACAGGTGCGACAATTACAAAGGCAGCATTGCAGGATTGGGTTGATTATGCAAATAAAGCAGGATCGGTTATTATTTATGATGCAGCTTATGAAGCATATATAAGTGAAGAAGATGTTCCGCATTCCATTTACGAATGTGATGGAGCGAGGACGTGTGCGATTGAAATCCGTTCATTTTCAAAAAATGCAGGATTTACGGGAACAAGACTTGGATTTACGGTTGTGCCATATGATTTGAAGGATGCGGATGGAGTATCAGTTCGTTCATTATGGTCAAGAAGGCATGGTACAAAATTCAATGGTGCACCTTATATTATACAGCGTGCTGGAGAGGCTGTTTATAGTGAAGAGGGACAGAAAGAGACAAATGAACAAATTGCATATTATATGAATAATGCAAAATATATTATGAATGGGCTGCGTGAAGCTGGATATACAGTTTCCGGTGGTGTAAATGCACCATATATATGGCTTAAGACGCCGGATAAAATGACATCATGGGAATTTTTCGACTTTCTGCTTGAAAAAGCAAATGTTGTCGGAACTCCAGGATCAGGATTCGGACCAAGCGGAGAGGGACATTTTCGATTGACGGCATTTGGCACATATGAAAATACAATTGAAGCAGTAAACCGTATAAAGAAACTTTAATACAGGATGATAGTTGATAGAAGCAAGTGATGGGTGTAAACAATTGATATGCAAAAGCAATAGATGAAAATAGTTAATAAGAATAATTTATAAAATCAAATAGTATTCATAATGTAATATTCAATAGATACATATGAAGAGCGGAGTTGTGCTTGTAGCTTCGCTCTTTTGATGATTATGAGGGTTGGATTTTTAAATGGGATTCCATATGTGAAAATGCAATATGATTTTTCACGTGACGATTTAAATGTAAGGTTATTTTACAAGGTGATGTTTTTTGTGCTAATTAAGAATGTTGGGTGATATGGTGAATGGTTTAAAAGTTTTATTAAAAAAATATAAAGAAATTATTATGTACCTTATAGTCGGTGGACTTACAACAGTTGTAAGTCTGGGTATATATTATGGATTAACTCTTACTGTACTGGACGCAAAGAATCCTTTTGAATTGCAGGTGAGTAATGTTATTTCATGGATAGGGGCAGTGACATTTGCTTTTTTTCAAAACAAAAAATATGTGTTTGAGAGTCATGAAAAAGGTAAAGGGGCGGCAAAGGAAGCATGGGAATTTTTTGCAGCCAGAGTTGCATCTCTTATTCTTGATATGCTGACAATGTTTTTACTTGTCACATTGTGGAATGTTAATGCAAGTATTGCGAAATTGATTGATCAGGTCATCATTATGGTGACAAATTATATATTGAGTAAGCTATGGGTGTTTAAAAAGTGAAAATTTGGTGTAATGATATATAGAACTGATGGCATTTATGGAAAAGATGGTTGAAATAGAGTAGAATAATAAAGGCTTTTGGACATTAAAGAGGTTTGCAGGATAATGACACAAAGTAAATGAGTATAAAGTAAGAGCATAAAACAAAAGCATAAAACAAGAGCATAAATAAACGCCAGTAATAAATGTCATAAATGGTGATAATAAATATAAATCGCAAATAATGACTATAAAGGTAAATGTATTTTAAGGGGAGTAATATACTTTGCAGGAAAATCGCAGATATTTGAATATTATATATGCTGTAATTGATGCACTGTCAATTGCAGGCAGCTATTTTTTGGCTTGGTATCTGGTTTTCGGAAGACCAGGCGGGACGATTGGACTCTCTGTGGAACTTTATGTTAAGGATTTTATATATATTCTGATCGGATATCTTATTATATATAAAGTTTACGGATTATACAGATATAAGGCAACGGATGGAATTTCCAGAACAGTCAGAAATATCGTTCTTGCGGATTCAACGGGCATTCTGATAATCACATTTGTTCTTTATTTATTTAGAAAAAAGAATAATATTTTCCATTTTTCATCAAGAATGCTTGCTATATTTTTTGTGCTTTGCCTGATAGTTTCGGTAATTGAACGGCTGATTGTGGGAAGAATTCTGGCGGCGGTCAGACAGAACCCGGCACATCAGAGACATATTGTGCTTGTCGGATACAGTGAGGCTTGCCGTAATTTAATAGATGCGATGAGGAGAAATCCTGAGTGGGGGTATCATGTTGATGCCATTCTCGATGATGTGACAAAAAGCGGAACTGAATATAGAGGATGCAGGATTGAGGGAGATATAGATACAATTGTAAAATATCTCGAATCTAAAAATATTGATGAAGTTGCAATTACACTTCCGCTTGCTGCATATGAAAAGCTTGGATCAATTGTAAATATTTGTGAAAAATATGGTATACATACGAAGTTTGTTCCGGAATATTTTAATATAATTCATTCGAAACCGGTTACAGATGATATGGATGGGGTGCCTGTAATCAATATAAGGAATGTACCATTGTCAAATCCATTAAATGCATTTATAAAAAGGGTTGAAGATATATTTTTTTCGATTATTTTTATTATTCTTTTTTCTCCAATTATGATTATTACATCAATTGCAGTAAAATTATCATCTAGAGGACCTGTTTTATTTAAACAGGAGCGTGTCGGACAGCATAATAAGGTATTTAAAATGTATAAATTCAGATCAATGGTACAGCAGAAATCAGAAGATGAGAAGAAAGAGTGGACTACTAAAAATGATCCAAGGGTGACTACAATTGGAAAATTTATAAGACGGACTTCTATTGATGAACTGCCGCAGTTTTTTAATGTACTTTTCGGAAAAATGAGCATAGTCGGGCCAAGACCAGAGAGAGAACAGTTTGTGAAGCAATTTATGGAAGAAGTTCCAAGATATAACGTAAAACATCAGGTTCGTCCGGGAATCACAGGATGGGCACAGGTGAATGGATTAAGGGGGGATACAAGTATTTCAGAGAGAATCAAGTATGATCTCTATTATATAGAAAACTGGTCGCTTGGATTCGATTTGAAAATTATGTTTTTGACGGTATTTAAAGGATTTATTAATAGAAATGCATATTAATAATAAATGGATTTTTTAATTTGACATGAAATTTGTGTTCAGGCAAATTGCTCAGTATGGCATAAAATCAATCAGGTGGGAAGCTTTAATTATCATGGTAATTAAAGACTGAAATTGATATATAAGGAGAAGATAAAGGTGAATCGTCCGCAGGGGATATATAAACATTTAGATTTTATAATTGGAGATGCTGTTACAACATTTATCAGTTTCTATTTTGCCGTATCATTAAGGCATGGATGGAAAATGCTTATTGTAAATAATGACAGCAAGGTGCAGGATAATTATCAGGATATGCTGTTATTTTTAGGATTGCTTTTTATTTTAGCTGTTATCTCTATAGAGCCATATAAAGATATCTTGCACAGAGGGATGTGGGATGAAATCAAGAAAACGGTTTTATTCTGTGTATTTTTATTTGCAGGAATGCTTCTTTTTATGTTTGCACAGAAAAATACAGCAGTGTATTCCCGTATTTCAATTGGTTCATTTTTTGTAATTGAACTGGTTATGATTATCATTGAACGCGCGATATTAAAATTTGCGGTACGTAAAAGATTAAAGGCGAGTGGCAGAAAGAATTATCTGATTTTAATTACCAGAGGATCTGATATTAAGAAAAATATCAGTGATTTACATAAGAATTATTATGGTGGTATAGACTTATCCGGAATTATATTGACTGATAATAAAAGTGATATTTCAAATTCAGAAAACGCAAGTGTTGATGGAATCAAGGTTATAGGATGTCTGTCAGAAAATGTAAAAATCGAAGCATATATGAGAGAGCATGTTGTAGATGAGGTGTATATTCCTGCAACAGAGCATCATAAAAATGAAATGGCAAATATATTTTTGGAAATGGGTGTTACTGTTCACGTAGGGATGATGGACAGGATGGATTTTCCCAATGCAGTGATAGATCAATTTTATGGAAATACCGTTATAACAGCATCTATTAATAATATTTCGTTCAGGCAGCTTTTTATAAAACGTATATTTGATATACTTGCAGGAATAGTAGGGTCTGCAGTGACTGTAATTCTTATGATTATAGTGGGTCCGATGATTTTTATTACAGATCCGGGGTCTATTTTTTTCAGGCAGGAACGTGTTGGCAGAAATGGCAGAAAGTTTAAGATGTGGAAATTCCGATCAATGTACAAAGATGCAGAGAAACGGAAAGAATCATTAATGAATCAAAATGAAATGAGCGGATTTATGTTCAAAATGGAAAATGATCCGAGGATTATAGGCTCTGGTGCAGACGGGAAAAAACATGGTATAGGGTGGTTTATCAGAAAATTCAGTATAGATGAATTTCCTCAATTTTTTAATATTCTTGCAGGACAGATGAGTTTAGTCGGAACACGTCCGCCAACAGTTAAAGAGGTAGGACAATATAATGTAAAACATTTATCAAGGCTGGCTATGAAACCGGGACTTACAGGTCTTTGGCAGGTGAGTGGAAGATCAGATATTGAAGATTTTGAGGAAGTTGTCAGGCTGGATAATGAATATATAAGAAATTTTTCAATCTTGAATGATATGAAGATAATAGCAAAGACTTTTAAAGTCGTTTTTAATGGTGAGGGAAGTAAATAACTTAAAATTATGATTTAATTCAAAAGGATAACTTCAAAGGACAATTTTAGAGGAATAATTAAGAATGAATTTAATACAGATATTGAAAAAAAATTATTTGAAAAGTGATAAAGGCCTGAAAGGTATCAGGCTTTTATTTGAGTCTGGATTTCTTATCTGTTTTGGACTTTATCTTGCGTATCTTACACTGAATACAACAATGTTTTATTTTGTATTTCCTGAAAATTTCAGTATAAAACTGCTCCATTTTTTTGCTCTTATAATTATCGGTAAAATAATATCTTCAGAAAAGTTTGACAGGAGAATGGCACTTGCAGCAGCATTTGGAATAGTTTCAATGCTTGTATTTTATCAGGATGGAAGTACTTATGATTTTCTTATATTTATGGCGCTTGCTGTAATTGGATCTATAGGTACATCTTATAAAAAAATACTTAAGATGTTTATTATTGTAGCAGGAATAATCACGTTATCAGCTGTTATTGCAGCACTTTCCGGTTCAATTCCAAATCTTGTTTATATGAAAAAAAATTACCTTCGCAGTGCATGGGGAAATTCATATGTAACGGATTTTGCATCAATAATTCTATTTTTATTATTGATTATCTGGACTCAGTGGGAGAAGCTTCCTGAATTTGCAGGAGTGTTTTTTGCACTTATTTCATTATGTACAGCATGGTATGTTGCAAAAAGTACAACAAGTACAATCAGCAGTATATTATTTTTGGTTGTCGTAATGTACATGATAACTGAAAAAAAGTGGCTGAAAAATTCAAAATCCGGTAAAAATGTTATAAAGGTTGTTGACTTCATATCGGCAGCAGCATTAGATCGGAAGAG
>CALMUC010000231.1 GCA_937872845.1 uncultured Lachnospiraceae bacterium
ATTGCTACAAGAAGTGACATAGGGTGTTGTTTCAAGAATACTTCCGATTGAGGATATGCCATTCCTTCCAAATGGAAGACCGCTTGATATATGTCTTAATCCGCTTGGTGTTCCTTCACGAATGAATATTGGACAGGTAATGGAACTTCATCTTGGACTTGCAGCTGCAGTTCTTGGATGCAAGGTTTCAACTCCTATATTTGATGGTGCACATGAAGATGATATAGATGAACTTCTTCTTATGGCAAACGATTATGCAAATACAACATGGGATGAATTTCAAGAGAAATATGGAAAGAAAGTAAATAAAGATGTTATGACATATCTTTATGATAATAGAGCTCATCGTGAAGAATGGAAGGGAGTTCCAATAGATGCAACAGGTCAGGTGGAACTTCGCGACGGACGGACAGGAGAGGCATTCCCGGCAAAAATCTCTATAGGATTCATGTATTATCTCAAACTTCATCATCTTGTTGATGATAAGATTCATGCACGTTCGACCGGACCGTATGCACTTGTTACACGGCAGCCGCTTGGAGGCAAGGCACAGTTTGGCGGACAGCGTTTTGGAGAAATGGAAGTTTGGGCACTTGAAGCATATGGAGCAGCATATACTCTTCAGGAAATGCTTACAATTAAGTCTGATGATAAACGAGGAAGAGATGCTATGGTAATCTCAATCTGGAATGGTCAGAATCTTCCAAAACCAGGTATTCCGGAAGCATTTAAGGTTTTAATTAAGGAATTCCAGTCACTTTGTCTTGATGTAAAAATGCTTGATAATGACGACAATGAAGTCAGACTTGAGGAATCATCCGGTTACCACAGACTTTTTAACGATGAATTTTCAGTGAATTATCAGGAAGGCTTCGGAACAGTTGACAGCGAGGGAAATGAGATGGCAGCTGAAGAAGAGGAAACTGTAAAAATTTATGATTCATCCAATATTGATGAACTTGATACAATGGATGATATTGATGACATGGATTCTGATAAAGAATAAGGAGAGGAGTACAGATGTTAACTGAAGAGCAAGCAGCAAATGGAAACTTCACAAATCCTGAGCAGGCTACAGCTGATGATTTTCAAAAAATCAAGCTTGGTCTTGCTTCTCCTGAGAAAATCAGAGAATGGTCCTATGGCGAAGTAACAAAACCAGAGACTATTAACTATAGAACACAGAAACCAGAAATGGATGGACTTTTCTGTGAGAGGATTTTCGGACCGATAAAGAGTTATACATGCCATTGTGGCAAGTATAACAACAAAGAAAGATATAAGGGCACAATCTGTGACAGATGCGGAGTTGAGATTACAGACAGTTCAGTACGTCGTGAAAGAATGGGACGTATTGAACTTGGGTGCCCGGTTTCACATATTTGGTATTACAAGGGCGTTCCGAGCCGTATGGGACTTACCCTTGATCTTTCACCAAAACAGCTTGAACAGGTGCTGTATTTTTCTTCTTACATTGTAACAGAAGTAGCTGAGGATTTTCCTGGAGATGAGATTCATAAGAAACAGGTTCTTTCACAGGCTGATTATGACAAATTTAAGGAAACATATGGCGATAAATTCAAGGCTGAAATGGGAGCTGAAGCAATAAAGAAACTTCTTCAGGAAGTTGATATTAATGCCGAGTCAGAGAAACTTACTGAGGAACTTGAAACGGCTAAAGGCCAGAACCGCACAAAGGTACTAAAGAGACTTGAAGTAATCAATGCATTCAAGAATTCCGATAATAAGCCGGAATGGATGATTCTTGACGTTGTTCCTGTTATTCCGCCGGATCTTCGTCCTATGGTTCCGCTTGATGGAGGCAGATATGCTACATCAGATTTGAATGATCTTTACAGAAGAATAATTAATCGTAATAACCGTCTCAAGAAACTTCTTGATATAAAGGCGCCTGAGATTATTGTTCGTAATGAAAAGAGAATGCTTCAGGAAGCAGTAGATTCCCTTATTGATAATGGAAGGCATGGAAGAGCAGTATCGGGAGCTGGTAACAGACCTCTCAAATCTCTTTCTGAATTGTTGAAAGGTAAGCAGGGACGTTTTCGCCAGAACCTTCTTGGAAAACGTGTTGACTATTCAGGACGTTCTGTTATCGTAGTAGGACCTGAACTTAAGATATATCAATGTGGTCTTCCAAAAGAAATGGCAATAGAACTTTTTAAACCTTTTGTTGTTCATGAACTTACAACAAGACATATTGCCCAAAATCAGAAGGCAGCACAAAAAATGGTGGAACGTCTGGATCCTCAGATCTGGGATACCCTTGAAGACGTTATAAAAGAACATCCTGTTATGCTTAACCGTGCTCCTACACTTCACAGACTAAGTATTCAGGCTTATGAACCTGTACTTGTCGAAGGACGTGCGATAAAACTTCATCCGTTATCATGTATGGCTTTTAATGCAGATTTTGATGGAGATCAGATGGCTGTTCATCTTCCTCTTTCAGTTGAAGCTCAGGCGGAATGCAGATTCCTTCTTCTTTCACCTAACAATCTTCTTAAACCATCTGACGGCGGAGTTGTTGCGATTCCATCACAGGATATGGTACTCGGATGCTATTATCTGACAAATGACAGATATAGAGAATATAAAAATGTTCCAGAAGAAGATATTAAGAAACAATACCTTAAAGAAGACGAGTATGGGAATATAGAAGAAATACGTAAGGATGCAAAAGCAGGAAAGATAGATGCATTTGACAAAATACGTATTTGCGTTGAGAAGAAACGTTATAAGGATTCTGACACAAAACAGGAATATGTATATTATAAGAAAATAGTCAGTACAGCAGAAGATATGCTCGGCAGGAAATATTCAGATGTTAACAGAGCACTTCTGGCATATGAAAATAAAGCAATTACACTTCAACAGAACATTTTTGTGAAAAGAAGTGCAGTTATGGCTGACGGTACTGTTGTTTCAGGATTTGTTTCTACTACGCTCGGACGTATACTTTTCAATGAAATAATACCTCAGGACCTTGGATTTGTAGATCGTAATGATCCTAAACATGTTCTTGAAC
>CALMUC010000232.1 GCA_937872845.1 uncultured Lachnospiraceae bacterium
GGCTCTTAATCTATTTATAATGTATTTGTAACGTCCAGAAACTCTTCAAATTTCTTTCTCTTAATCAACATTTTTGTTCCGTTTTGTATTGAAAATATATCTCCATGTCCATCTATTAAAAATCGAATTTTCTTTTCTCCGATATTAAAATATTCAGATGCTTCATTTATTGTTAATGCGTATTTTTCCCATACCGGAATTTCTCTTTTTTCCAAATAAACCTCTCCTTTCTGAATGATTACAACAAACCGTTGCATTTTACTTTATATGTTTTGCTCTTTCCACTTACACTTTCATTGATTGTAAACGTCACAGTATTGCCAGTACCATTATTATTGGTTAGCTTAAATGTACCATTCGCATTATCAATTGCACAAGTATCGCCTGTTGCTAATCCAGTATATGTTATTGTCCATGATGGACTTGTAACCCCTGATATCGTGCATGTAAATGTCTTATTACTATATTGTGTCAGACTATAATATGTGCCTGTATATGATGGTGTTACAACAATATCGCCTATCACAACAGGCTTATTGACTGTTATAGCAATACTATCAGTCGTACACATATCATCTACATTAGGCTTATATAAGGCTGTAAAGGTTGTGTTTCCTGCTGCCACTCCGGTAATAATATTGGTGCTTGCATCTATTGTTGCGACTGCACTATTGGTATTAGTCCATGACAGCACAGGTGTTGTGATTGCTGTACCATCCTTTGTAACTGTTATAGTAGGTGTATATGTCTTACCAACATCAATTACAGCGCTATCATCAGCAATACTGACCACATAGTTTGCAGGTTTATCCTCATACTGCCATCTATCAGCGATACCATTTATATTATCATCATTTGTAAGCACTGCCGATCTGGAGCAATACAAATACAATAATCCGTTCTGATACTGCCTTTCGTCAACTTTCCAAGCTGAATGATAAGAACCACAAAACAATCGCTTGTTAATATCAATCTTTTTTGCATCATCTGTGAGCGACATTATAAGATTTAGCTTACTGTCCAGTGTGATAGCGGAACTATTAACGTCAAGTGATCTTTGGATATCATCACAATACACGTTATATGTGACAAAATATCCTTTGCTGTATATAATCTTAATCTGTTGATTGCATTTAACACAGTTATACTTTTGATATATGTCATTCTCTCCGGTAATTCTTTTAATCACAAGATACTGCATACCATTTAATGTAAACTCTGCACCTTCCGGTATATTGTCCGTTAATGGTGCAAAGATTGTTGTCTGTGGTTTATCTCCATTATCATTTCTGCGAAAAAACACTTTATGATCAACTTTGTTGATTGTGATTGTCTTACCTTCCCTTTTTAAGGTGGTATCAAATATATTATTTAACTCAACTTTCCCAGCTGACATTTCCGAACAAAGTCTTAATAAATGCGGTCTGAGATAACATCCACTCTGTTACTTTACTTTTAATGACAGATGTAATATCTGCTGATAAAGTTGAAATATGTTCCACAAACAAAGCCATCAGGCTTTGAAGTGCATTGGTTAAATCCATATCCTGGATATCTTCGCAGAACATGAAAAACAACTCGCCATAGGTTTTCTGGTCATTTTGATTCCTTCGAATCCATTCCAGAATGATATATCTTGTGAATACAATGGCTGTATGGCTTACCATTGCACCGTAATTATGGCTTTGAAATTCAGTACCCAACTTCAGAAAGGACTTTGATGATTTGAAAAAGCATCCAATCGACCAGCGATTTCCATAAATTCGTACGATTTCTGTTTCATGAAGTGAAATATCAGTGCTTAAGATGTACAGACACTCACTTTTCTTATTGCGGTTTCGCACAAATACGATCTTAACAGGAATTCCTGCTTTTGTAGTTACAACGAGTGAGCCAAAAATGTTTCCGGCACCTTCAAAGTGTACAAACTTCTTTAATTCAGGAAGTCTGTACTGTTTTCCCTGATAGGTATAACGCTGCTTCAGCTGTTTCACCATGCCGATCGCATCTATACCTGCACGGAGGATTTCTTTGATCATTGGTTCGGTTGTAAACCAGGTATCCATAAGGACATAATCCGCTTTGATCCCGATATTCAGGGCATTTTTAATCAAAAGGACTGCAGCATCTGTTTTATGCATCATACTGTCTCTACGGACTTTATAGCCGTTTGTACGGTGGTCGATCTGATCGGAAATTTCGTTATAACGGTTGCTTTTTGAAGCAGATGAGAGCATGTTAAATCCAGTCGGAATAAAGCTGTATCCGTCAGACCATCCAAGGGTGAGGAGTGTAAATCCTTTCTGACATTTGTGCTCTACATGGTCATAGATGCGGGCGAGCAGTTCCACAGATTTGCTGCGATTGCGTTTTATGACCGAATCATCAAGGATAAGAACTTTTACTCTTTCCGGTCTGGTAAGTGTGTCAAATGCAGAAGTAACCTTCACAGCAAGCAGCAGAAGAAACCTGCTCCAGTTATATGAAGTTTCGTTCAGAAACCGATAATAGGTATTCTTAGAAACTGCCTGCTCTTTATGTTTAGAATGTAGAAAGCGGAATAAATTTTTTCCGTGAAATGCTAACAATAGTAAAAAATGAAACACGTCATATGCAGAAACCCCACAGGATTTTGTTATATTGGATTTACGCATAAAACTTCCGATTTGAAGATCTTTGAATGCCTTAGCAAACTGATTTTGAGGATTTTCTTTTTTGTCATTTTGATATATCATAAGTTCAGCACCTTTTCTTGATATTTTTTGTTTGTGGTGAACTTATTATATCAAAGATCTGGTGCTATTTTTATGTCAAGCTACCAATTTATGAAGTGATTCTACCTGAAAGATCCAATATTTTTATCAATTATGCAGGTGGGAAAGTTGAGTAATATACTTAACGCAAGTTTTTTTACTTTACAAATAATAGAGCCGTTTTAAGACATGCTCAGGTCTGTGATTTCAATCCATTCTGTTAGTGCTTTGCTGCTTTATGATTGGATAATGTTTTTCCTGCTTTACTCTTTGCGCTTTTACCAGATGAATTGTCAGCAAGTATCTTTCCTGCCCCGCCTACTTTTCCACCATGATGAACTGCCAAAAGACTATAGAATTGATCCATTCTAAAATCTCAGATATTTTATCATCAATCTAAGGGGTTTACACATAATAAGTTACACTCTCGACGTAGCCTTGGATTAGCAGCTTAGATGTCCAAGAAAACGTCCGCACCCCCCTCTTTCTCACTATCCCACAATGCACATTGGTTTCTGCCATTTTCCTTTGCCGAATACAATGCAACATCTGCTGCTTTGAGCAGTTCGTCCATATTCTGGTCTGCTTTTGGTGCTATAACCGCAATTCCAAAGCTAATAGTCACATAACCATATTTGGAACCTGCATGTGGCAGCTTCAACTCACGAACACTTTGAATCAGTCTTTCTGAGTATGCTATCGCTTCCTGTAATGAAATAACGGGAAGTAAAACAGCAAACTCTTCCCCTCCATATCTGGATACCAGATCTGATTCCCTTTTTGCATTTTTCTTCAGTGCTTTCGCGGCCAAACGCAGGCATTCGTCACCTGACTGATGGCCATACGTATCATTGTAGCTTTTGAACCAGTCACTTTCTGAAGCTGCTGATTTGAATTCATCAGCTCAGTAGTCCGTTCAGCGATCTTTTCTTCCAAAGAAATAGAATACTGTTCAATCTCAGCTTTGGCCTGTTGCAGTTCAGCAGTCTTTTGTTCAACCCTGGAAGAAAGTTTTTTTTCATTTTCCAACATTTTATTGTATCTTAGAATTTTAATCTCGTTTTCGATTGTAAGATCGGATGGAAATATTCTGATTTCTGTATAGGGGTTTTCAGACTCATAATAAGAAATATCATTAGCCCAACATGGGACACCAAAAGCCTGACTGAATATTCCAATCAGTTTTCCCTGCATGAAGGGAGCTCCCCAGCGCTTTTCCGGTACCAGGTTATGCTGGGCAATAATTTCCCAGGAATTTCGAACAATTACAACTGCCGTTTTTTCATCCGGATTATACTCCGGCAATTCAAAAGATCCCCATCCTGCTACTGACACGGCACGTCCCCATGCCAGAAAACCATCGCTGAAATTATCTGCCAAAGTTGAAATCATGGCAGTAAAATCCTGCTCTGTACCCAGGCTTACGTGGTTCCTGCCAGGTAAAAA
>CALMUC010000233.1 GCA_937872845.1 uncultured Lachnospiraceae bacterium
GATAGAACCCTGTCTTGCATGACCGGTTCCTTTCTGTCTCCAAGGTTTTCTGCCTCCGCCTCGAACTTCACTTCTCGTAAGAGTGCTTTGTGTTCCCTGACGGTTATTGGCAAGAAATGCTACAACTGCTTTATGAACTATTGTTTCATTTATTTCAACGCCGAAGATATTATCATCGAGGTCAAGCTTTTCAACCTCTTTTCCGTCGGTGTTATAAACGGATACTGTTGCCATATTTAAAGTTCCTCCTTCCGTAAAATGTGCTGTTAATTCTGAGCCTTAACTGACTCAGCGATATAAACGAGTGCCTTCTTAGGTCCCGGAACAGCACCTCTTACAAGAATTACGTCATTCTCTGCATCTATCTTAACGATCTTCAGATTCTGAACGGTTACATTGTCACATCCCTTATGTCCTGCCATCTTCTTTCCTGGCTTTACACGTCCCGGGGTTGTTGCTGAACCGTTAGATCCTGCATGACGATGATACTTGGAACCATGTCCTGAAGGGCCTGATTTAAGTCCGTATCTTTTGATACCACCTGCATATCCCTTACCCTTTGATCTTGCGCTGACATCTACAACATCTCCTTCTGAGAAGATATCTGCCTTTATGACTGTTTCACCAATCTTGTAATCAGCAACATTATCAAATTTGAACTCACGAACGAACTTCTTAGGCGTTGTTCCAGCTTTCTTAGCATGTCCAGCTTCTGCCTTTGTTGCTCCATGTGGGTTACGGACAACTTTTTTACCTGAGCCATCCTTTGTTACGATCTTTTCCTTTGCTTCTTCGAAGCCAACCTGAACGGCATCATATCCGTCGTTCTCAACTGTCTTCACCTGAAGTACAGTACAAGGACCAGCCTTTAATACTGTTACAGGAATCAGATGACCATCTTCGTCAAAGATCTGTGTCATTCCGACTTTCTCAGCAAGTATTGCTTTTTTCATTTCCTATTCCTCCTAATTAATTTACAGCGGATCGGACAAGCCGATCATTCTAAACCTTTACAGCGGATTGCTTGTTGCAATCATTCTAAATTGCAGTCAGATGTTTTCACAGGATACACACGTGACTACCAATCAGGTACTGCCGCAAATCTGTACTGCTGTCTACAAATCTGCCGGTTTTTTATCTATAAAAGCATTTCTGCCTTTATTCCAGTGTTTCTGTTCTAAGTTTCTATTGGGCTTTTATCAAGTCTTCCTTAAACTTATCTCTGCTTTATTATGGGTTTTAAACCATTTTCATATCAACATATACGCCTGCTGATATATCAAGTTTGCGAAGCACATCTACAGTTTTATTGTTCGGTGCAAGAACGTCGATTAATCTCTTGTGTGTTCTCTGCTCGAACTGCTCTCTGGAATCCTTGTACTTATGAACAGCACGAAGAATTGTAACCTTCTCGATCTTTGTAGGCATTGGAATAGGTCCGCTGACCTTTGCCCCTGTGCTCTTCACAGCCTCAACAATTTCCTTTGCAGCCTGATCAATTAATGTATGATCATATGCCTTTAATGTGATTCTCATGATATTCTTTGCCATAAAAAAAGCCGCCTCCTTTTCGCACTTTTTAATGTAAGTACGACAAGCGGTGACTGTACAACTCTCCCGTGTGTGTCCTGTTTTAAACAATCCTACACACGTCATCTCTGGTCATTCCAGATAGTATTAAGTACAGTGACTTGTCGCCAGTTTCTCTGAACTTGACATTGCTCCACGAAATTACCTGCGCGCATTACCTGTGAATAACGCCGCAGCAACTTCCGTTTCCACGCTATCAACATCACAGCAAATGCGATTATACCGCATGAACACATTCATTGCAAGTGGTTTTTATTTTTTATTTGGAGAATGGAAAGTATGTGTTATAATCTCTATGCAAAATAGTATTTATAGTTCTTGAACCGGCAGTAAATTCATTATAAATCATCAAAATACATAATCAACAAAATTATTGTTTTTACATTTTATATAATAAGGAAGGAATTAATCATGTGGACTGCATCCAGATGGAACGAATATGAAGTATTAGACGCATCAAAAGGAGAAAAGCTTGAAAGATGGGGAAATTATACTCTGCTCCGTCCTGATCCTCAAATAATCTGGAATACTCCTCACTTATGTCCGGAATGGGATAACTTAAATGGACATTATCATAGAAGCAACCGTGGTGGCGGTGAATGGGAAATGCATAATCTCCCGGAAGAATGGGAACTGCATTATGTTCTTCCTGCTCCAGTCAATCACAAACTTACATTTCATTTAAAACCATTTGCGTTCAAACATACTGGTGTTTTTCCTGAACAAGCTGCTAATTGGGACTGGTTCTCTGAATTAATAAAAAGAAGAACAAATGAAGGCCGTGAAGTCCATGTCCTTAACCTTTTTGCTTACACCGGAGGTGCAACTATTGCTGCTGCAGCAGCCGGAGCAAATGTAACTCATGTTGATGCCTCTAAAGGAATGGTTCAATGGGCCAAGGAAAATGCATCATCCTCCGGTCTTGCCGATTGTCCTATAAGATGGCTGGTTGATGACTGCAAAAAATTTGTAGAGCGTGAAATCCGGAGGGGTAAAACTTATGATGCTGTAATCATGGATCCTCCATCATATGGAAGAGGTCCAAAAGGAGAAATATGGAAAATTGAGGAATCCATATTTCCTCTCGTTGAAGAAACCGTAAAGCTTCTTTCTGATGAACCGCTTTTCTTCCTTATTAATTCATATACAACAGGTCTCCAGCCGGCAACTCTGCAATATATAATCGGAACAACAGTACAGAAAAAGTTTAATGGAACCTCAGAAGCTTCAGAACTCGGTATTCCGGTTAGTTCAACAGGTCTTATTCTTCCGTGCGGTGCAGCCGGAAGGTGGACCATATAATCAGATATAATATTTGATCCAGAATCAGGAATACCCGCCTGACTGCAAAATCCCCACAACAACTGTCATTTCAGTGATTCTGATATAGTGGTTTCATCATTCAGAAACTATTTATATATTCATCACTCTGACCGTTCTTGCGGGGATTTTTTTTACAAATTTTTCAGTTCAATTTTCTTTTAATTCCAGTCTCTCTCTTCTATAGGGAGATATTCTTTATGTTCTCCAACATACTGATATGCCGGGCGAATAATTTTTCCTCTGTTAACTAATTCTTCTATCCTGTGAGCCGACCACCCCGCAAGTCTTGAAATTGCAAATATAGGAGTAAAAAGTTCCATTGGAATTTTCAGCATTGTATATACAAGTCCACTGTAAAAATCTACATTTGCGCATACAGGTTTCTTTAAATCTCTGCCATTCATTAGCAGGTCTCTCGCTATGCGTTCCACCCTGTCATATAGCTGAAATTCTTTCTCGTATCCTTCTTCTGCCGAAAGCTTCCTTGCATATTCTTTCAATATAACTGCGCGCGGATCTGATATTGAATAAACTGCATGTCCCATTCCATATATCAATCCTGAATGATCAAATCCCTCTCTGTTAAGAAGTCCCTTTAAATATGAGCAAATCTGATTTTCATTATCCCAGTCTGAAATATTACTCTTCATATCAGCAAACATCTGCTGAACTTTCATATTTGCTCCGCCATGTCTCGGACCTTTAAGTGATCCAAGGCTTGCTGCAACACTCGAATATGTATCTGTACCTGTAGTTGTAACCACATGTGTTGTAAATGTAGAATTATTTCCGCCGCCATGTTCTGCATGAAGTACAAGGCAAATGTCAAGAACCTGTGCTTCAAGTTCTGTAAATTTACAGTCAGCTCTTAAAAGCCTAAGAATATTTTCTGCCGTAGAATATTCCGGTTTAGGCCTGTGTATAATCAATGATGAATCGTGATATCTATGTTTGTAGCTCTGATATCCGTATGTTGCAATTACCGGAAACTTGGCAATAAGGTTAAGTGATTGTTCCAGAACATGACGTATTGTGATATTGTCAGGATCTTTATCATATGAGTAGAGAGTAAGTACACAGCGTTCAAGAACATTCATAATGTTATTGCTTGGTGCTTTCATTATCACATCACGATTGAAATTTTCAGGAAGAGGTCTTAATTCTCCCATTATCCTCATAAACTCTGATAGTTCCTCCTCAGTAGGCAACTCGCCCAAAAGAAGCAGAAAAATTGTTTCTTCAAATCCATGTTTGCTCCCGTGGAATCCCTTCACTAAATCTTGTACACTATACCCTTGATAATAAAGTTCCCCTGGGATAGGTATTCTTTTTCCATTTTCATTTTTAAAGCCATCTACATCTGATATCTCAGTAAGTCCTGTCAGTACTCCACGCCCATCTGCATCACGAAGTCCCTGTTTTACATCATACTTTTTATAATAATTCGGATCTATTCTGCCAGAGTCTCCACAAAACTTTACGTACTTATCTACCAGATTATTAAAATCGCTACTGTTGAACATAACCAGCTTTTCTCCCTTCAAATTTCAACGATATGTCTTTCATATGCATTGACAACTTTTGTATTATTGTAAATGCATTCCCTCTTGAAATTCCTGTCATAATTTTTATGAATATGTCCATGAACAAAAAGCCCCGGGTCATACTTATCCATCAAATTTTTAAAACATTCAAACCCTTTATGTGGCAGATCTTCTGCATCATTTATCCCACGTGCAGGTGCATGGGTAAGAAGAATATCTACGCCTTTCATTTTCCATGCTTTAAAGCGCAGATGTTCCGCCCGCCTTTTCATTTCATTTTCAGTATACTGATAATGTCCGAAATTATAGCACATACTTCCGCCAAGTCCCATAATTCGTATACCTTTGTATTCACATATATCTCCATCTACTGAAATACACCCAAGCGGTGGAGTTTTATCATAACAATTATCATGATTGCCATGTACATAAAACACAGGTGCAACCGAATATGTTGCAAGAAATTCCAGATATTGCGGAGCAAGATCCCCTGCGGATAAGATCATATCTATCCCGTCTAATTTACTTTTTTCAAAATAATCCCACAAATATGGGGATTCATAATCAGCGATTGTCAGGATTCTCATTTTCCTTCCTTACCCCTTTTAACTCAACTATCTGTTTTGCGCGTTCTTTTAGATTATTGAAAGCTGGAATTTCTCCTATAACATTATCAACAAGCCAGTCCATTCTTATTATATCATCAACTTTCATCCGATTATTTTCTTCATTTTTCACAGATAAATCCTGAGATAGTATTTTTCCCTCAAATGGTGAAATTTTATCATATCTGATCATTTCCGCCATTGCACGTGCAAGTCTTGCTGTTTCATGAGGAACTTTATCTGACAAAATCACATCTATTACTCCGGCAGAAAGTCCCCACCAATAGTTTATAGCCTTGCCTTCACCTTCTGCATCTGCAGCATCCCATCCACCGTTATAAATGATATTTATCATTCTCTCATAAAGTTTTCCCCAATTATTTACCGACATCGTATAGTTCTCAGGAGCGTTGCCTGTAAGTTTGTACATTCCAAATCTTCTTGACGCTTTCTTTGGTGTGATCATATCCTGATCAGAAAGGTAATCAATTCCTTCATCATAAAATGATTTATATATATCGTCTCTCGAACCGGTGTCCTTTGTTGTAGTCCATTTTAAAACAACCTTTACATGCGGATTTACCATCCTCGCCCCTATTGCAAATGCGTTAATATTTGCCGGTATTCCAAAAATCGGGTAGTCAGCAAAATATCCGATCTTATGTGTCTCAGTAAGAGCTCCTGCAACCATTCCCGAAATAAATTTTGCTTCATAAAGTCGTGTATAATATGTCCTTATATACCTGTGAGATGTATTTAAAGAACAATTCAAAATCTTGACATCTGGATATTTAATAGCACACTTGAGTGACGCGTCTACAAGTCTTGGTGTCGTTGTGAAAATTACATTTACACCTTCTCTTTCAACAAGATCCGTAATACTGAGTATTGCATCCTCTTCTGTACCCGCAGTCGTCACTTTAAAAGTTTCTATTTTATCTCCAAATACGTTTTTTATATGAAGTCTCCCAAGTTCATGCTGATAAAGCCAGTCCGAAAGCTGCGGTTCCCTGTCATAGATAAAAGCAACTTTAAGCGGATTTGTTTCAGAATATGAAGGCGTAAAAAAATACGACAAAATACCTTTTTTTTCATCAGGAGGATCTAGTGATACTTCAACATCATGGCTCACATTGATAACCATAAATTCCTGCCACATTGATGAAACAGTTTCCGAAATCTCGGTATCCGTCATTTTTGTAACTGCATCAAATTCATTGACTTCAATAAGTCTTAAGAATGCATCACCGGTAGTAATATTAGAAAGTTTTTCTCCACCCTTTTCTTTAAATATTTTTGAGAACCTGAAATATGCCGATTTAAATTCAAGAAATGTGTCTTCAGACCATAATTTTGCCGCCTCTTGCCTTAATGCCGCTCCTTCACCTCTGCCCGAATCAGAAATCGTACCTACTGTTTTTTCTTCAGTTCTGCCTTCGGCTCCAGCTTCTACACCCACAAGTTCAAGTAATTTTTCAAAGCTTCCTTCCCTTGAAAACCACACAAAATTAACTCTGGTTTTCTTATTAAAATCCATAAACTCATAGTAAAGCCTTATTTCAGGATCATCTGTAAGTTTAGGGATCTTTCTTGTCACAAAAGCCGGAACCGAGTCTGCATCAAAATATTTAAGTACGCTTACGCGCTTATTCCCCTCTATTACATAATAATAATTCAAATACTCATAAACCTTAATCGGATCATGAATACCTTCCTCCAAATGAGCCTCAGAAAGAGCAGACCATTTTGAACCAAATTCTGTTTTTTCATCCATAATAGGCATAAAATTTGATGCAAATGCCTGCGTTCTTCCTGCTGTTGCAGTTCCCACAATACGATCAAGGGGAACATCTATAAGACCAAGGCTTACTTCACCAGAAATATTTTCTCTGTCTATAATTTCATCAAGTACCGGAAGATATGGGTGATGTCCCTTTGATACTGCCTGTTTATAGGCCTTGTCTCCCGCTTTTTTTGCTTTTTCATAAATTGCGTAATTCACTTAGATTCTCCTAATCAATAATACTTTACATACGCCATGCAATACTTTGCTAACATCATACATATTACTTATATTACTTATATTACTTATATTTTTTACTTTCAAAACTTAAATATAGATTTTATTTTATACAATCTCATTCTCATATATCATAAATTGTCATCTGTTCACCTATCTGTTTATTCTGATGCCTGCGCCTGTATATTGCAAGATTTTTGCTGTCAGTTTCAATATTATGAGCTTCTCCAAATCTGGTAACAGTGCGCAGAATCTGGCTTTGTGACAAGGTTATCAGCTCACTTGTTTTATGATAACGCATTTTAAACGATTGCCATTTTTCAGAAAAGCGCTTCTCATATTGAGAATAAAAAAAATCTTCGTTTTTCTTTTTCATTATAAGTTTGCATCCGCAGATATCAAAATATTTCACTCCCATTGCAACAGCAAGTTTCATCATGCCAAGTACATCATCTATAGAATCATTGAGTTCCGGAATTATCGGATCCATATCTATTATAACCGGTATTCCGCTG
>CALMUC010000234.1 GCA_937872845.1 uncultured Lachnospiraceae bacterium
CCTGTGACCCTCTGCTTGTAAGGCAGATGCTCTCCCAGCTGAGCTAAGATCCCATAAAATACCTAGAAGTTTTTCTATGTATTACTGCTTTGTCAACAGCAATACTGATTATAAAGATACATACTTTTTTTGTCAAGCCATTTTTATGATTTTTTTATATTTTTTTCATTTTTCTTGAAAAAACATTTGCCTTTCACTGTGTTATATTTAAAATAAATATCAACAGTCTTAGCACCTGATACATTTTCCAACGCTCTTAAACAAACAATTTATTGCATATCAAAGTATGAATACTCTCTCTAAATCAAGCAAACCGTTTTTAGTATAAATATCCATCCAGTCAATGTTAATGACGAAAGAACCGTTGTAATCATTATTATATCAGATGTAAGCGGTCCATCATTATCCATATTTTTTGCCATTATATAGCAAGAAACAGTGGTTGGTGATGCCAGCATTATCAATATTGCAGCCACTTCACTTGAATTAAAGTCAAACAATGCTGCAAATGGAAGAAATACTGCCGGAAGAATAATCAGTTTTATTATAGATGCAGCTAACGCAGTTTTTATCCTTGTTACAGCTTCCGTTTTATCAAATCCACCGCCTATTGCAATAAGAGCAATAGGTGTTGCAGTTTGAGCTATATAACCTATTACTTTATCTGGAATCGTATATATCGGAATTTTAAAAAAAGCAAAAGGCATTCCAAGAAAAATCCCAATAATTATTGGATTTTTCACTATCTGAACTAAAGATTTTTTTATAATTCCGAACTTATGTATTCTAATCGTTCGAGATTTATTTTTTTGATCGAATTCAGCTGAAAATGTCAGTATAATGACTGAAAGTATATTAAAAAATGGCACAGCTGCAACAATCATAAGTGGAGCCATGCCCGCATTTCCACATATATTTTCTACAAATGCTACTCCTAAAATCGCAGCGCTTCCTCTTGAAGCTCCTTGTGCAAATGCCCCCACTAACGATTTATCTTTTATAAATATATACGAAAAAATCCACACAACACTGAACATTAAAATTGTCACACACATACAGAATAAAATAAATTTAATATTTGCATTTTTCAGAATATCCGACTCTGCTATATCTTTAAAAAGCATAACAGGAAGTGCACATTTAAAAACATATTTATTTGCATCTGAAACAAATTTCTCTCCAATAAGATTAAATTTTCTTAAAAAAAAGCCTATAAGAATCATAAGAAAAACCGGTATTGTTACATTTAAACTGAAGATAAAATTACTCATTTTTATCACCCTATTTTTTTCGCATATGAAATTTCAGATAAACCAGACCAAAAAAGCCGGTGCATTAACACCGGCTTTTTCCATACCTAAAACCATTCTTACTGCTCAGAATCAGTTTTTTCAGCTGAACTTTCTGTTGAATCATCTGATGATTCATCTGAATCATCATCAAAGAAATCATCGTCAAAATCATCATCAAACTCATCAAAATCATCCAGATAATCAGGAGTAAGATATTTATAAACTGCCACAGCAATACCACAAATAATTGCAATAATACCAACTACAATTGCTACAGAAAGTATTGCATTCTTCGCTCCCTCTACAGGTCCATCTTCTTTTATCTCATATTCATTCTTCATAAGGAATAAATCCCCCTTTCATAATTTACCGAACTAGGTTAGATAAAGTATAACATAATCATCTTTATTTGCAAATAATACAAAATCCTTTTTTCGTATCATAATCAGTTGAATTTAAACTATTCAGATTATATTTTCTTTAATTTGGCAAGAGAAGCAAACATTCTTTTTTCACCTGAATTTTCAAAATCTACAGTAACCTCATAATCACTCCCCATCGGATTTTTTTTAATCACAGTTCCTTTCCCAAATTTCAGATGTCTTACTCTGTCTCCAACCTCATACTCATATGAATTAGTGTCCGATACATGAATACCTCTTGATAATCCTGGTATATTATCAAGAGACATATTATCTTTTTTCCATGAATTACCTCTGCAATTATTTTGAGATACTTTATACGCTGCACCATTCTCTACAAATTCATTTAACTTTGAATGATTACTTGAGTCAGTTTTATATCTGTCATATTCGGTCCCGGACTTTCTTCCATATGAACTTTCAAAACAACTGCCAAATTCCGCCTCACCCTTTTTTTCTAATAATTCATCTGGAATCGAATCCAAAAACCTAGAAGGAGCAAGAAAATCTCTTGTTCCATTGATCATTCTTGATGATGCATTGCTCAAATAAAGTTTTTTCCTTGCTCTGGTTATCCCCACATAACAAAGTCTGCGTTCTTCTTCAACATCATCCGGATCTCCTGAATTTAACGAAATTCTGCTTGGAAATAATCCATCCTCCATTCCAACAATAAATACATATGAAAACTCCAGTCCCTTTGCACTGTGAAGTGTCATAAGCGTTATGGAACCTCCTGCGTCATTTTCATTATCGCGGTCTGCAACAAGTGCAATCTGTTCCAATAAATCAACAAGATTCGGTTCTTCTGTATCCATCTCATATTTTGCAATTTTATTTTTTAATTCATCAATATTCCCTATTCTTGTCTTAGCTTCATCTGTCTGCTCCTGTTCAAGTAAAAGTTTATATTTTGTTTTTTCAAGAATATCGTCAAATAATTCAATCAGTTCTCCTGATTCAGATTTTTTTCGAAATTCTTCCATCATTTCTATAAACTCTTTTATCTTTAAATATGAACGTCCGAGATTTTTTTCATTTCCATAATCCAGACAAAAATTATACATATTTGTCCCTGCTGCATCGGATTTATTTTTTAAATTATTTATTGTTGTTGCTCCTATACCACGCTTTGGTACATTTATAATTCTACTGAAGGCAACATTATCAGCCGGATTAGAAATACATTTCAAGTAGCAAATCAAATCCTTAATCTCCTTACGCTGATAAAAGTTTGTTCCTCCGACTATTTTATATTTAACCCCTGCATATACAAGCTTTTCTTCCAATACTCGTGACTGATTATTTGTACGATATAAAATAGCTATATCATTTGGCAAAACATCTTTTTGCACAAGTTCTTCTATTTCATTTACTGCTCCTGATGCTTCCATGTATTCGTCCGAATATGTAGTATATACTATACGTTCACCTGTTTCGTTACTCGTCCAGAGTTTTTTAGGATTTCTATTTGAATTTTCAGAAATAACACTATTTGCAGCAGCCAAAATATTTTTGGTTGACCGATAATTTTGTTCAAGCTTTATAGCCTTGGCTTCAGGATAAATTTTTTCAAAATTCAAAATATTATATATATCAGCTCCTCTGAATTTATAAATAGACTGATCCTCATCTCCTACCACACATATATTCCTGTATTTTTCAGCGAGTTTTTTTATAAGTATGAACTGCGAATCATTTGTATCCTGATATTCATCTACCATAATATATTTAAAACGTTCCTGATATTCTTTTAATACAAGCGGATCCTTATCAAAAAGCTCAATTGTGCAAAAAATAAGATCATCAAAATCAAGAGCATGATTTAGTTTCATCTTTTTTTGATATTCTATATATATATTTGCAACATTTATTTTCCTATAATCAGTACCTGCCATCCTCATTATATCCTCAGGTTTAAGAAATTCTTCTTTTGCCTTAGATATTTCAGAAATGCAGTATTTTTCCGAATATTTTTTCGGATCTAAATCTAATTTTTTCAGAACATCCTTTATAACAGTTTTCTGATCTTCTGTATCATATATATTAAAGCTTTTATATCCGCTGATATGATCATAATATCTTCGAAGAATTCTTGCGCAGAGTGAATGAAATGTACTGACCCATATATACCCCGCATTTTTTCCCACAATATTATTAACTCTTTCACGCATCTCAGTTGCTGCCTTATTCGTGAATGTGATGGCAAGGATATTATACGGGTTGACATTCTGCTCATTAATCAGATATGCAATTCGATGAGTTATGACACGCGTCTTTCCGGATCCCGCGCCGGCAAGAATAAGAAGAGGCCCCTCGGTATACGAGCAGGCCTCACTTTGCATATCATTTAATCCTAAAATCATCAATTACTTACCCATCTTAGCTTTTAATGCTGCAAGCTCATCCTGCACACCAGCCTCGGGACTATCATACTTGGCTGCAAGATCTTCCATATCATTGTTGTTCTCATCTGCATTAAGCTCTGATTCAGAACTGGCTGTATTAAGCATTGCATCTGCCTTATCTTCCATTCTGTTAAATGCAGAAATACTATCTGCAGAATCACTATGACCTGATGTCATCTTATTGATATCCTGCTGTGTTCTGGCTACTCTTACCTTTGCTTTAACAGCTTCACTTCTTTCTTCCAGATCCTTAATATCGCTTACAAGCTTATCATGCATTTCACGCATCTTTTTAGAATTAGCTGCGGCTGCATCATAAGACTGCTGGAATGTTTCCTGCTTTTTTGTAAGCTTGGCTTTTTCCTGAAGAAACTTAGATGCATCTTCATCATTTCCTGCTGCTACAGCTTTTTCTGCATAACTTTGATATTTGTTAATCTTTTCATTTACTTCATCAAGATCTCTTTTTGCTCTTTTTTCATCAGCCATAACTTCTGCTGTCTCTTTTTTTACATTTTCAAGATCTTTATTAAGATTACGCAGTGTCTGATCTATCATCTTCTCTGGATCTTCAGCTTTATCTAGAAGTGAATTAATATTTGCAGACATTATATCCTTGAATCTTGTTAATGCTCCCATTTCTATATCCTCCTTGCATATACATGTCAAATATTAAACAATAAATGTATTATAGAATATAGTATATATATTTTCAAATAGCAATTTGATTAAGATAGTTTCAAATTGCAATTCAATTCTTCTTACTTCATTATTAAACTTGTTTAAAATCAATTTATATGTCAGTTTTGTATCATAAAATAATATCATATATAACATTTTTCTTTTCAGGCCGATCAGAGGATATGTTATATGCATTCATTATTTCATCATATGCTCCTTTTATTGTTTCGCATCTATTTGTATATAATACAGCAATAACATCTCCAGAATGCACATAATCTCCAATTTTTTTCAATATTTTAATTCCGGCCGAATAATCTATCTTATCATCTATCGATATCCTCCCTGCTCCAAGTATTGCTGATGCTCTTCCAACTTTTTCTGCATCACATGAATATAAGTATCCACTATCGTTAGATTTAACTTCAAAACAAACAGTGGCCTCCGGCAATATTTCAGGTTCATCAGCAACAATAGGATTTCCACCTTGTGCTGAAACAAACTCACGAAATTTTTTTATTGCTGTCCCATCATTTATGACATTATCAATTCTTTTATCTGCAGCTTTTATAAGTTTTTCATTTTCCCCTGACATATGAGAAAACCCGCCTTCATATAAAATCAACATTTGCTCTGCTATAGCATATACTACTTCTTTTAGCCTTGATTCCATATTTCCTTTTAAACACTCTATTGCTTCTCTTACCTCTATAGCATTTCCAACAGTTCTACCCAATGGTTCATTCATATCGGAAATAACCGCAGTAACTTTTTTTCCAACACCATTACCTATTTTTATCATGGTTTCAGCAAGTTTTTTTGCATCATGCATGTTCTGCATAAATGCACCAGTTCCACATTTTACGTCCAGTACAATTGCGTCTGCCCCAGCTGCAATTTTTTTACTCATTATACTTGATGCAATCAAAGGAATACTATCAACAGTACCTGTGACATCCCTAAGTGCATAAATCTTCTTATCTGCTGGTGCAAGATTCTTTGTTTGTCCGGCATCAACAAATCCAACTGTCTTCACTTGATTTATAAATCTTTCATTTGAAATATCTGATGAAAATCCTGGTATGCTTTCAAGTTTGTCAATTGTGCCGCCAGTTGTCCCTAGTCCACGCCCACTCATCTTTGCCACAGGAACTCCAAGTGCAGCTAAAATTGGTCCGACAATAAGTGTTGTCTTATCTCCTATTCCGCCTGTTGAATGTTTATCTACCTTTATTCCTTTTATTTCAGACAGATCAAGTTTTTCACCACTATCTGCCATTTCCATTGTAAATTTAACGGTTTCTTTATCTGTCATACCTTTAAAACAGACTGCCATTAAAAATGCCGACATCTGATAATCAGGAATAATTCCTTTAGTATATCCGTCTACAATAAAGTGAAGTTCAGCTGCTGTTAGTTCTAAACCCATTTTCTTTTTTTGTATAAGCTCAACTATCTGCATTTTCATCCCACCTCCTGAGCTTTTTTATTATACTTTTTATAATATTTATCTTTTCTTCATCAGCTGCTAAAACACTCCAGATGAATTTTTCAAAACCATTTTTATTTTCAAATTTTGTATCCTCACACATATCATACAAACTTTTATCATCCATATTATTCAATTCAAAATTTATACCATCAATCACTGATAATACTATCTCTTCTATATCACTCAAAATACATTCTATTATTTTTTGATTTTCATCACTCATAAATAATTTTTTCAATTCATTTTCATATCTGTCCAACAGTCTGCTGTCAATTGCATATAAAAAAGGAATTGCAAGTAACATATCTCTTGTTTTTTTATTGCATTTTTCATTATTTTTCATTTTATATATTTCATAAAATGTTTTACCTGTATTTTTGCAGTCATCAATAAATCCACGCAGAAAAATTTCTGCATAGTCAAACATATAATAAAATATTGTTTTCTTCAGAGTTGCAATTTTAGGACATCTGTCACATATCCATATTCCATATATCTCAGTAAACAATTCGGCTGCCGTAAGAACAATAAAATCATTTCTTCCAATAAAATATGCTGAAATTGAAATTATGCTATCCAATGTCACAAAAAAATCCGCTTCCACAGCATTAGATTTTATAAGAAATGAATAATTCGTATCAACATAATTAATATAATCATATAACCCATTAAATTCATTTGCATGAAATGGTATTACTATACCATTGCTGAATTTCTTATCAAGAAAAACTGCGGTCCTGCTCTTAAAAAAAGAACAGACCGCATCATTTTCGATATTCTCAATATTCTCATTTACTATTTCTGAGATTCTTCCCAGAACAAGAATTTTTCTTTCGTCAAAATTTTCTTCTAGATTCATATTCAATATATAGTGTTTCAATCTCCATTTTCATTCGAACTTTGTATATAAATTTGAATTTCAAAAATCATCTTAATTTTAAAATTAATACATTTTCAAATATAGAATCATTGGAATTGCAATATCAACTAATGCCAATATAAATGTAAAACGTTTTGTCAAGATTCCTCCATCTGTATTGCGGTACGAAAAAACTGAAAATATAAGAGCAAGCAGTCCTAATATACCACCTGATAGAAGTGATGCTCCTGTTGTATATCCTACATTTCCTTTTTTCACAAAACTATATATTATAGCTGCTATTATTGCCATCAATCCCAAAGTTCCAGATATCATAGAAACAACTGAATCTGATGTTACTATTTCATCACTAAATTTATATTTTTTTCTATGTCGTGTCATATTTCAGCCTTCATCACAAACATTTTCTTATTTCAGAAATATCATTAATTCCATGCTCTTTCATAAATACAGAGATTCCGTCAACAATATCCTCCGTTACATTTGGATTATAAAAATTCGCTGTTCCAACTGAAACAGCTGTTGCTCCAGCCATAATAAATTCAATTGCATCATCAGCTGTCATTATACCACCAATGCCTATAACCGGCACATCCACTGCATGTGCCACCTGATAAACCATTCGAACTGCAATTGGTTTTACCGCTGGTCCTGACATTCCTCCTGTTTTATTTGCAAGTGCAAATTTTCGATGTTCTATATCTATTTTCATACCTGTAATTGTATTTATAAGTGAAAGTGCGTCAGCTCCTCCTGATACTGCAGCTTTGGCCATTTCAGTAATATCTGTAACATTTGGAGAAAGTTTCATAATAATAGGATGTTTTGCAATTTTCTTTACTTCTGATGTGATTTTCTCAAGTGCTCTTGCATCTACTCCAAATGCAATCCCACCCTCATGTACATTTGGACATGATACATTTATTTCCAAAAGATCAACTGCTTCTGTATTTAACCGTCTTACAACTTCCAAATACTCTTCCATTGTATGTCCGCAAACATTAACTATTATTTTTGTATCTTTTGTTTTTAAAAACGGCAGATCTCTATTTATAAATGTATCAATTCCCGGATTCTGAAGTCCTACAGCATTAAGCAGATCGGAAGAGCACACGTC
>CALMUC010000235.1 GCA_937872845.1 uncultured Lachnospiraceae bacterium
AATTTCGGAGCCTTATCCAAAATTGAAAAATACATAAAAATCCAAAATCCATAACCTTACTCAGTATCCAAATTTATGATTTTTTACAAATCACAAAAAACCAATATGAAAATTTTACAAATTTTGTACCACCTGTAAAATTCCCATATTGGTTTTCATTCAGCTTTTATGGATTTGGAATATTCTATGTTTTCAAATATTTTACTTTGAGCAAAAAACAGCTCTATAAACTTTTATCATTGCATTTTCTGGTATAATTTCATCAACTCTCCCACACAATCTGCTTCCGTCATTTTTGTACTAAAGCCATACGCAGCCATAACAGCTTTATCATTTGCAGTATGTGCTCGCCGTAACTCGGCTGGCATTGTTAAAGGATCATATAAAGCCGCAAGATTACTATTAGGATATAATGTTCTTGCTTTCAAAATTTCCTGTGCCGATTTTTCAATTTGTTCCCGATTCTTCTCCGTTACTACAGGCCACGGGAAATTGTTATACACTATTGTGTTTGAATAACTATAATCACTTTTTAATCTTCCACACACTGCTCGCATCCATGCCATATGAACATTCGACATCAATACACCAAATTCATAAAATGATGCATTTGGCATAGTGAATAATTTGTCTCCCGGAATAATTTCACCATCTAAATAATCCATTGGAATATATCTACGATTCTGAGAAGAAACTTTGGGAATCGCAATATATTGATTTTTATGTTCAAGTATTGATGCAAATAAAGTTGGATTCTCAGCCGCTTTTTTTGTGTTCGCTCTTGTACTACTAAGTCTAAATTCACGTACTTTATTCACCCGTTCTAATATCATCGGACATTTTTTTAATAATCCAGGATCAGCTCCAACAAGCCAAATACAATATCTCGGCTTTCGATCAATAAAATCTTTTCCCATCATATAATGTCTAAAAAACGGAGAAGCCTGTGGTTCTTTTTCCAAAAACTCTTCCTTTTCCTCTTCCGTCAATATTAAAAATCCACCATCAATTGCTTGCCCACCTAATGCTATTTCAGGAACATTACACAATGGTTTCATTCTTTTTTCAATGAATATATTTTCTGCATCAAGCAAATATCCATTAATATTATTCGCCGGAATTGCGTTCTCACCTGAATAAATTATTTTCTGCTTATTATTTACAGCTCTGCTAAAGCCAACAATTACACAATGAACATGCGCTTTTATTGACGCTTCACTATCCCATATAAATGTTCTGTATGCAAAATCAATATGTACACCTGATTCAAAAAGCGGTTTCCAGAGAATCGAAACACTTTCTCCCTGTGTAATTGAATTAGTTGATACCAATGCTGCTCTGATATTATAATTTCCCATATAGTCAGCTGCTTTTTTATACCAGCAACTAACATAATCAAGATTTCCTATACTCTTCCATCCTTCAAATATCTTCTCAACATCTTCCTTCTGCTCCGACGCCATCCAACGTGCTCCTACAAATGGCGGATTTCCCATTATAAACGATAATTTTTCTGCAGGAATTACATCATTCCAATCAATTCTTAATGCATTTCCTTCTGTGATATTTACATATGTCTTTAAAGGAAGAAAATCATCATTAAATCCATACACAATATTTTTCGTTTCTTCCAACATTTGAGATTCTGCAATCCATAAAGCCGTTTTTGCAACTGTAACTGCAAAATCGTTAATCTCTATTCCATAAAATTGCTGAATAGAAACTCTAATTGGATTATTTACCTCTACCAATGTCATTTGTCCGCCAACTTTTTCCTTTATCACCTCATTCTCCAAACGACGAAGCGACAAGTATGTTTCTGTAAGGAAATTTCCAGAACCACACGCAGGATCAAAAAATGTAAGTGATGCCAATTTATTTTGGAATTCTTCCAATTTTTTATCTCTGGTACGCTTCACTTGAATTGCTCTAATACTATCAAATTCCTTTTGCAAATCTTCCAAAAAAAGCGGACTAATAACTTTATGTATATTTTCAATAGATGTATAATGCATTCCTCCTGAACGTCTGGTCTCAGGATTTAATGTAGATTCAAATACCGCTCCAAATATAGTTGGAGAAATATCACTCCAATCAAAATCTTCTGACGCTTTTGTAAGAAGTAATTCTTTAATTTCCTCTGTAAAAGGTGGTATCTCAATAGTTTCATCAGCAAATAACCCACCATTTACATACGGGAACTGAGCAAGTTCTTCCTCCAAATACTCGTCTCGCTCTGATACAGGTGTATCCAATATCTTAAATAATTCTAATAAAGCTCTCCGGCAATCCTTTACTTCATATGTTTCCAAATAATCATGGAACATATTTCTCTTTCCAAAAATACCAGCATCTTCTGCATACAAGCAAAAAACAATTCGCACACATAAAGCATTCAGGCTCTTTAGTTTATGCTCTCTTTTTTCTTTCTGCTCAAATGTTTCATCCTTTTCCTTAATATCTGGTATACGATATTGTTTTAAAAACGCATCATAAATAAGCCCAACAATACCTCCTGCTTTTATTGATACTTCCATTTCATGCGATATTGTCTTTACTTCCTTTTTCACCAAGAAGTCCAACAATGGATATTTGCTTTGTAATTCATCTAAAGCAATCTTTGTCGGTTCTGGCTGTTTCTGGTTCATATCATAAATCCAAATTTCAGCAAAATTTGACGTAACAATCCACCGAGCTCTTTCATCAAAAGTCAGCTTCCCATTATATCTGTCTGCCTGTTCAAATGGAGTAAGATCAACATCTCCTGAATTCCTGATTTTCTGATCCAATGCTTTTCCAAGACTCTTCTGTTCAATAATTACTCGTGTTTCAGGAATATATACATCAATACGTTTTGTATTTCCATCAATTACAACTTTCTTTTCAAAGTTCAAACGTTCTGTCACATTATCCATTCCCAAAACATTCGTCAATAAATCAATCCAATAAGAACGTCCATCTTCATCTTCTTTCCCTTTTCCCATCCATCGGTTTACAAATTGACGGGCAGCCTCTCTTTGTTCTGCATCTGTCATGCTTTTTCCTCCTAAATAATCGTGCATTCACAAATCTTTCTCCGACTATTTTTACATATCATATCCACAGTATATCATAAAATTATTACAGAACAGCATTCATATATCATTATTTGTATTTTGTCTACACACAAGGAACTTCTACCGCCAAATCATAATAATATTGATACATGACCATGTTATCTTTTGCTTCTATATACACTCTCTGAGCTTCTTTCATCAAGTTATTCCAAATATCTTTCCATTCACTAGGAGCCGAATCTAAAAACCACATATTATTAAATGACATTTCTATCGTCCCCCATAAATCATCTTCTTTACGCTCAGTTTTTATATTCATCTGCATATTTCGTGCAATTTCCAATGCATCTTTTTGTAAAAAAGTGAATTTCACTACTTTTTGAGGATCTGGAACTTTCTTAAAACAACGCATATGAGCTTCTGCCTTTTTTATAATTGTTTCCAATTGTTCATCATGCCATTTTTTATCCTCTAGTATCTCTTCTTCTGACATTTGCGCTTTTTCTGCATTAATTTCTCTTTGCATTTCTTCCAATTCACGCTGTGCAATATCATAATATTTCTTTTCAATCACCATAATCTCCCAACTCCATAAAAAAAGAAACAGTCAACATTTTCGTTACAACTGTTTCCTTTATTTTTGAAGTCCCCGGAGCATTTGTATCACTACATTCTGTTCTTTTTCATCAAGATTATTCCAAATATTCAAAACCTCTTGTTGTGATTCTGATAAGCTTACTGGAACATCCATTCCGGCAAAGAATTGTGCCATTGTTACTCCCAGTGCATCACATATCTTTTCTACAGTAGGCATAGTGGGTAAACTTTCTTTAGCAATAATTTTTCCAATCGAAGATTGAGATATACCAGTCAATTGTGACAGCCGATATTTACTCATATCACGTTTTTTACATAAAGCTATAATATTGTCCGCAATATAATCCTCTGTACGCAAGTAAATACACCTCTTTCCGATAGTAGTTACCTTAATTGTAACTAGAAATCCGAAAAAATATTAGAGATGTATCTTGCAAGTATTTACTAAGGGAAACAGTAGTATTAAAACAAAAAAAATAGAACTATATAAAGTTGTATTCCATTAATGTCAGCTTATTATCTAAATGCTCATATTCTCTTTGTATTTCTTCAATTTTATCATATAGTTTCAGCACTGTCGAACCCTTTATCATTTTATTTTCTTGGCACATCTGCCGGAATTTTTCTTTGTACTCCCGCAGTATTCTTCCTTTTTCCTCTAATTCCTCCAGTGTTTTAATTTCCTCTTTATCTGCCATGTATTTTCCTCTCAGACATAATTTTTAATACATAAATAATAACCTTTTTTTCGCTGTTGTTCAATTACAACTTATCGCCTTTTTCTCCCATCAATCGACAATCTTCTTTTTGCTATATACATATGATATACTTCTTTTTATACAACCAATTACTATTGTATAGCTCACCATTTTTTCTATCTACAACACAAAAAAGTCAAGTTGTGATGGAAAGGAGGTGAGGACATGGAAATAAATTATGCACTTATAGGCAAACGTATAAGAGAAACCCGCAAACAACGAGGATTATCTGCCGAGGAGCTGGCTGAAATCGCTGATCTTTCTACTGTTTATATAAGCTATATAGAAAATGCCAAGCGTAAACCCAGTTTAGAATCTTTAATCAAAATTAGCAATGCCCTTGAAATTACTATTGATGAATTACTCTATGGAAACTTGTTATACAATCCTACGGAATATCAAACTGATATTGATTTATTAATGGCAGATTGTACCAGCACTGAAAAACGTTACATATTCGAGGTTCTTTCAGCCATAAAGAATATTTTACGAATCAATGATTGGCATCTATCCTCAAAACACAATTACGATGCTGATAACCCGAATGATTATTAAATCATTCAATAACAATCAAATATCTATTTCTACATAAACCATCTGTTAATCACTTAACTGATGGTTTATGTCTTTTTCAATCCAAAAATTCTATGATAGTTATATCAACTATAAAGGATGTCGCTATTGATGAAAGAAAGTGAAGAACGAAGCAGTAATATTGATGAACAGAAAGCCAGAATCCGGCAAAGATACAAAGGTATTGATCCAGAAGAACTGGAAGTAATTCCGGCACTTCCACCAGAGGATATTTTTAAAACAGAAAAAAAACTACGAGTAGCTGTATATGCAAGGGTATCTACGGATGATCCACGCCAAACATCCTCATATGAATTACAGAAAAATCATTATCAGGATGTAGTAAATAAAAATCCGAATTGGATGCTTGTCGAAATATATGCCGACGAAGGCATTTCAGGCACTTCGCTTCAACATAGAGATGCATTCAAAAAAATGATTGAAGATTGTGAAGCCGGAAAAATTGATTTAATCATAACAAAAAGTGTATCCCGATTTGCAAGAAACGTTGTTGACTGTATCCGATATGTACGAGAGCTTTCTTCACTCCGTCCACCCGTCGGTGTATTTTTTGAAACAGAGCATTTAAATACTCTTGATCCCAAAAGCGAAATGATTCTGTCATTCATGTCAACACTTGCACAGGAAGAAAGTCATACCAAAAGTGAAATTATGAATTCTTCCATTGAAATGCGTTTTCGTCGGGGAATATTCCTTACACCTCCTCTGCTCGGATATGACCAAGACGAAAATGGAGATCTTGTAATCAATCCACATGAAGCTAAAATTGTGCAGCTTATTTTTTATATGTATCTGAATGGAAGCAGTACTCAACAAATTGCTGATTCTTTGACAGAACTCGGTTGTAAAACAAAAAAGAATAATGATGTCTGGTCATCCAGTACCATACTACAAATCCTTCAAAATGAACGCCATTGTGGGGATGTTCTGGCGAGAAAAACATGGACTCCTAATTATCTTGACCATAAATCAAGGAAAAACAATCAAGACCGTAATCAATACAGAAAAGTCGGACATCACGAAGCTATTATCTCCCGAGATGATTTCATAGCTGTTCAAAAATTAATTACAAATGCGAAATATGGAAATAAAGAGATTTTACCAGAATTACATGTGATACAAGAAGGCTCTCTAAGTGGATTTATAAGCATTAATCCAAGATGGTCTGGATTTAAAGCCAGAGACTACTTTGAAGCATCTCAAAGCGTCCTTAAACCGGCAAATATGAATGTACCTGATACAATTACTGCTTCCGCCGGTTCCTTCGATTTAAGAGACTATGAAGTTGCCAGAGGACAATTTTTCTCCTCTGTTGGTCGGATTTCTGTTTCTTTTTCATATAAACAGATCTCTTTTAACAAAGATGCTATACGGAAATTTCCAAACATAAAATTTGTCGAACTGCTAATACACCCAAGCTCAAAACTACTTGCTATCCGACCATGTTCCTCTGAAACAAAAAATAAAGTGCAGTGGTCACGTCTCAAAGATGGTCAACTTATTCCAAAACCAATTTCCGGCGCTGCATTTTTGCCAACATTATACGAGATATTTAAATGGGACAAAAAATGCAAATATAGAATATTAGGAGTTGCCCACCAAAAAGACAATGAAAATGTCCTTATTTTCAACATGGACGATACAGAAATACGAATACCGACAAGTACCAACGACGTATCCGCCCCCAATAACAACATGCCTGATACAATATCTGATTCTAAGAGTGTGTTAGCTTATCCTGCCGATTGGATGAATAGCTTCGGTAATAATTACTATACTCAGTCTCAAGCGCCAGAATTAACAGAATTTACAGCAGACAAAAACTGGCAGACTGCTTCAGAAAGTAAACCTTATAAAGAACCCGAGCTACAAACCACTCCCAAAGAAACCATTATACAAAATATAAAGAATATTATTACAGAAATTAAAGGAGACACCCAATGAGCGAGCAACCTATAAATCAATGGAATATGACTACAGAACCTTCTGATATGATGAAAATCAACACACCTATGCCAATAACAGTCGCACCCAGCCCCTCAAATCAAATGGAAGTCATTGACGATGATTCTTTCAGCTATGACGGTTATCAAGTTGTACGTGGCGAATTCTTCGCTCATATTTACGAACCTTCGTTTACGTTTAATAACTACAAGGTATCTGTAAATACCGCCTGCATAAAAAAACTACCCGATGTCGAATATGTGCAAATATTAGTCAATCCCATTGAAAAAAAACTGGCTGTCCGTCCCTGTCGAGAAGAAGAAAAAGACTCTTTTCGTTGGTGTTCCTCTGGAAAAAAGCGTTCGCCAAAACAAATCACCTGTCGAATTTTCTTTGCTAAAGTGATATCTCTCATGGACTGGAATCCTAATTATCGGTACAAGATTCTCGGCAAACTAATTCGTTCTGGCAATGAAATACTGTTCATTTTCGATTTAACTTCACCTGAAATATTTCCTCGTACACTAAAAGACAATGGAACTGTAACCACTGCTAGGACACCTTCTTATCCTGAAGAATGGAAGAATCAGTTCGGTATTCCAGTGGAAGAACATCAAAAATCAATGCAAGTCAATATATTTGAAGGCTACGCAGTATTTGACATACAAGAAAAGAAGAAGGCAACTGATAAATCCATAGAAAAAGCAAAAGAACCATCAACAGCAGAAAGTGAGGAAAAATCCTATGAACAACAAACACTCTTCCCATCCACTAATATGTATTGACTTTAAAAAGAATCGTATACGAATCCACCGCAATACACTCCGTCAAATTGGTAACCCAGAATATATTCAACTTCTTGTTAATCCTGATCAAAAAATGATAGGTATAAAGGCTAGTTGTGCGGAGGATAAATTGGCACATAAAGTTAAGGATTATTTTGTCATCAATGGTAACAGTTATGAATTGTACAGCCGAGAATTACTATATTCACTTTCCCAACTTAACCTTTCTTGGGAGAAATTTAACATTTTTCGTTTAGAAGGCAATATTTACCCAGATAAAAAAATAGCTCTATTTTCCATGGATAACATCATCACAAAACTGCCACAAACAGAATTCAAATCAGAAATAATGGGAGATGAGTATGCGCAATTATAGTATATATACATTAAAAACAAAACTAGAATTCACCAATTTGTATCAATATCTCAGTGAAAAAGATTATAAACAACTTGAACAACAGATATTATGTCATTCCTATCACACCCCCATCTGCACATGGAATGGTATTGTCATTAATGGTATAGAAGCATATGAATTATTTCGTAAACACAGTATTCCTTTCCGAATAAAAAGACTCCATTTTTCCAGTAAAGAAGATGTAATTTCATGGATATGTACTGACCAACTTAAACGAGAGGATTTAACCAATATCAATAAAAAATACCTGATTGGGAAAAAATATGATGCTGAAAAAATTTTAGTTTCAAGACAACTTTCATCTACGAATAAATCTCATATTTCCGGTGCAAGCATCGCAGCAAAAAAAATATCCGAAGAATGTAATGTAGCAATGGCTACCGTTTACAAATATTCTGCTTACAGTAGTGCACTAGATATAATTGATGAAAAAGTTCCGGATTTTGTCAAACGAGTTCGTTCTGGTCAACTCTGGATTTCCCAAGCTAATATTATTGAGCTTTCAGGATTACCAAAAGAGCAACTTTTAAGTCTAAATAACTACCTTCTTGCCGAAAAGATAGAACATCTCAGTTATCATGATATGAAAAGGGAATTACTATGGAATAATTACGCCAAACCGATGTTAAGGAAAGAATCTTCCGTTTCTATTCCTTCAATACGCAACCTGCCACAATTTGATCCAGATGCGGAAATTGCAAGTCTTACATTGACGATTCCCTCGTGGAACAGTTCTATCGAAAGAGTATTAAAAGTTTCAGATTTTAAAATTGCATCTGATACAGCAAAATATAAGCTTAAATATCAGCTTATGTGTCTAATATCAACCACAAATAATATTTTAAAAAAATTGGAGGAAATATAATTATGGATGGAAATACCGAAGATTTACAAAAGTTTGTTCCCCAAGTGCATTTTGAGCAAATACCTATTAAAAATTTATGTTCAAATCAAGATTATCAACGTAATCTTTCCATCAAACACGTTCAGCGTGCTGCAGCTAATTTTGACCTTTATCAGATAAACCCTGTAAAAGTAAGTAGACGTGATGGGATAAATTATGTGTTCAACGGACAACACACTATAGAGATTGTTGCTCTCGTCTCTGGATCAAGAGAAACTCCTGTCTGGTGTATGGTTTATGATGATCTTGTTTACACCCAAGAAGCAGATATTTTTGCAAATCAGATGAAATATGTCAAATCGTTATTACCTTATGAAATATTCATGGCTAATATTGAAGCTGGTAATGATAGAGAACTTATTATTCGTGACCTTGTTGAATCATATGATCTCACTATTACTTCTTCCTCTCGCCCCGGAGGTATATGTGCTGTATCCACTTAGATCGGAAGAGCACACGTCTGAACTC
>CALMUC010000236.1 GCA_937872845.1 uncultured Lachnospiraceae bacterium
ATGGTCTTAATGAAAGAGTCACTGAAAAAGGTGAAATAAAGATCGGAACTGCCCGGATGATCAGGGACAGTCTTCCGAATGCAACTTATATAGGATTTACCGGTACACCGATTGCTGTAAAGGATAGAAACACAAGAGAAGTATTCGGTGATTATATTGATATCTATGATATGACGCAGGCTGTAGAAGATGGCGCCACCAGACCTGTTTACTATGAGAGCCGAGTTATAAAACTTAAGTTTGATGAGGCAACACTTCGCCTTATTGATGCAGAATATGATCTTATGGCTGTTAACGCTGATGATGAGGTAGTTGAAAAGAGCAAGAGACAACTTGGTCAGATGGAAGCTGTGCTTGGAAATGATGCAACCATTAATTCTCTTGTTACGGATATTATAGATCACTACGAAAACTACAGAGAAAACATTCTTACCGGAAAAGCAATGATAGTAGCTTATTCCAGATCAATAGCTATGAAGATCTATAAGAGAATCCTTGAACTGCGTCCGAGATGGACTGAAAAGGTCAAGGTTGTTATGACCGAAAGTAACAAAGATCCAGAAGAGTGGAGACCTATCATCGGCAATAAGCGTAAGAGGGATGAACTTGCTAAAGAGTTTAAAGACAATGACAGCCCTATGAAGATTGCCATAGTAGTAGATATGTGGCTTACCGGATTTGATGTTCCTTCACTTGCGACAATGTATGTTTATAAGCCTATGCAGGGATATAACCTGATGCAGGCTATAGCTCGTGTTAACAGAGTGTATAAGGATAAGGAAGGCGGACTGATAGTAGATTATGTCGGCATAGCATCTGCTCTTAAGAGAGCAATGAATGATTATACGGCAAGAGATAAGAAAAATTATGGTGATACTGATATCGCTAAGGTGGCATATCCTAAGTTCCTTGAGAAACTATCTATCTGTCAGGATATTTTCCATGGATTTGATTATTCGAAGTTTGTGTCCGGAACAGATCTGGAAAGGTCTAAAGCAATAACCGGAGCGGTGAACTTTATAGTTGATCCTAAGAAGGAGACTGAAAGAAACAATTTCATAAAAGAAGCGCTGCTCTTAAAAAATGCCCTTTCGCTTTGCTCATCTCTTGTTGAACGTGAGTTTAGAGTTGAAGCAGCGTTCTTTGAATCAGTGCGTGTTCTTGTGATGCGTCTGATGAATCAGGGAGAAGGAAAGAAGATATCACTTCCTGAAATGAATGCGTGTATATCTGAGCTGCTTAGCCAGAGTGTTAAGAGTGACGGTGTTATAAATCTCTTTTCTGATGTAAAAGAAGAGTTCTCATTATTTGATCCTAAGTTTCTGGAAGAAGTCTCAATGATGAAAGAAAAGAACCTTTCTGTTGAACTGTTGAAAAAACTTATAGCAGAGCAGATTCAGATTTACAGAAGAACCAATGTTGTAAAATCAGAAAAGTTCAGTGAGATAATTCAGGGAGTAATGAATAGATACCTTAATGGAATGCTTACCAATGAGCAGGTAATTGAGGAAATGTTGAAGCTCGCAAAGCAGCTCTCTGAAGCACATAAAGAAGGAGAAAAGCTAGGTCTTACACCGGATGAGCTGGCATTTTACGACGCATTGACTAAGCCTGAAAATATCAAGGATTTCTATGAGAATGATGAACTTATAGCTATCACAAAGGAACTTACTGATGCCTTAAGAAAAAACAGAACAATTGATTGGCAGAAGCGTGATTCAGCAAGAGCCAAGATGAGGATGATGATAAAGAGGCTTCTTCATAAGCATAAGTATCCGCCTGAAGGCATGGATGATGCAGTCCATACTGTTATGACTCAGTGTGAGCTTTGGACGGATAATAATGATATGGAAAAGCAGGTTACAAGTTATATAGACAAGTTCAATGAAGAAAATCCGAATCTTATGATGGTGGCTGAGAAACTGGCGAAGTACGGAAGGAAAGATGATTAATGGATGCAACAAAGGGAAATATCTACACCATTGAGAATTATACGATTGAACATATAATACCTCAGAATCTCAATCCGGTAAAAGAATGGAAAGACATGGGAGATAATTGGAAAGAAATTCAGAAAACATATCTTCATACAATTGGAAACTTAACTCTTACAGCATATAATTCTGAGATGAGTGATAGGCCGTTTGTAAACACATGGCGGATCCATCAAATAGCAAAAAGGATATGACTGGTGGCTTTAAGGAAAGTGCACTGAGATTAAATGCATATTTTTTAAAGCTGAATGAATGGAATTAGAATCATATAAAGGAACGTGCAAAGCAGCTCGCGGACAAAGATGAAAAAATATGGGAGTATCTGAAAGTATCAGATGCTGAGCTTGCATCATATAAGGTTGAGGAAAAGGCTCCGACCAAGTATACAATAGATTCATACGATCTTAATGCATTCAAAAGAATGCTGTATGATAAGCTGGATAAGAGAATAATGAATCTGTTTTCAGATGTGAAGAGAGAATATAAGAAACTATATAAGAAACTATATATTGCCTATAAACTGTATACTGATTTTGCGGATATTTTTATACAGAAAAAAGGACTAAGAGTGTCACTCAAATTTCGGATACAATTTCTGATGCAAAGTTATTTTTAATCAAGCTAAAGATGTGATTCAAGATAAAAAATTCATCATTATAATTAACTAATAATGCCATTTCATATTGGATTGTTATCTCAATTTATGAAATATAAGATGTAAGAAATAAATTAATGCCACTCGCAAGCTGTAATCTGGTAATTTCCTGGCGAGTGGCATATTCTGCAATTATTTTAATTCGTTTAAATATTTTTCTTCAATGGCAATAACTTTTTTCATTGCTGCAGGTCCGGGAGCACCTATTGTATTACGCAGATCAACACAGGTTTCAAGGCTGATTGCATTGTAAATATCATTTTCAAATGCAGGACAAATTGATTTATATTCATCAAGTGTAAGCTCATCCAGAGATTTTTTGTTGTCAATACAATAAAGGACAAGTTTTCCTATTATTCCATGAGCATCACGGAATGGAACGCCTTTACGCACAAGATAATCAGCAGCATCGGTGGCATTTGTGAAACCCTTCATAGCACTTTCACGCATCCGTCCGGTATTAATTTTCATTGTGCTTATCATTCCGGTAAAGAGTGCAATACATCCCTTTACTGTGTCAATTGCATCAAATGTAAGCTCTTTATCTTCCTGCATATCTTTATCATATGCCAGAGGGATTCCCTTCATTGTTGTAAGCATTGATATAAGTGCACCATAAACACGTCCTGTTTTACCTCGTACCAGTTCGGCTATATCAGGATTTTTTTTCTGAGGCATGATAGAAGAACCTGTGCTGTAAGAATCATCAAGTTCGATAAACTGATATTCATTCGAATTCCAGATTATTATTTCTTCTGAAAAACGTGAGAGATGCATAGCAATTATAGAAAGTGCTGACAGATATTCTATTACGTAATCACGGTCAGAAACAGAATCCATAGAATTAAGAGTTGGTCCATAGAAATCAAGAAGATTTGCAGTGAGTTCTCTGTCAAGAGGATATGTTGTTCCAGCAAGGGCACCTGCGCCGAGAGGACAATAGTTCATTCTTTCATATATGTCATAAAGTCGTCCATAATCACGCCTGAACATTTCAAAATAGGCACCGATGTGATGGGCAAATGTAACAGGCTGAGCCTTTTGGAGATGAGTAAAGCCGGGCATAAATGTAGTGATATTATCTTTCATCAAGATAAGAAGTTCAGACATAAGTGATTTCAAAAGTTCTTTTGTTTCTGCAATCTCATCACGGATATAAAGACGCATATCAAGAGCAACCTGATCATTTCTGCTGCGTCCCGTATGGAGCTTTTTTCCTGTATCACCGATTCTGTCAATAAGATTTGCTTCGACGAATGAATGAATATCTTCATATTCGGATGTAATATTTAGACTGCCATTTTTTACATCAGAATATATTCCTTCTAATCCTTTAATTATCTTATCGGATTCTTCACTGGTAAGTATACCGCATTTTGCAAGCATAGTTGCATGCGCTATGCTTCCATTGATATCCTGTTTAAAAAATTTCTGATCAAATGAAATAGAAGCATTAAAGTTATATACAAGCTGATCAGTTTTTTTAGTAAAACGTCCGCCCCATAGTTGTGCCATTGTATAAGTTCCACCTTTCAGTATTTTCCGTAAATTCTACAATATTAATAAGAATCAGTCAAAGTTTGTTTTTAGTAATTATAAAAAATTTAATTTTGATTAATTTTTAACTGTGCATGACTTGCTAACTATGTTAATATTCAGTTCAAAGGACGGTATAAATATGAAGAAAATAATATGGATGCTTATATTCCTTATATGTCTGGCTGGTACATATCGGATTCTTCAGATGAAAGTAGGATTTGATCCGATAGATGATATAAAAGAAAAAGATACAGCACTTACTACAATAAATGAAGTAGCTGATAAGCTTAATGAAGCTATACTGGACGATACAGATGGAACGCTTCTGCTTTATATTTCAAATAATGTTTCAAATGATGAATTGAAAAATGTTAATTATTTTATTGATACAGTAAATGGAAGTATTACATCAATGTCAATTTATTATTCTGTTACAGACGCAAGACGCGTAGAATTTTCATATTCACGTTCAGATTCATTATATGTAAAAGATTCAATTATAAATGGGAAGGCAATACCGCCTGATAAAACGAGTGCATCTGTTCTTCTTGAAAAGACAAATTCAATTTTATCTTCTGTTGTAAGCAGCAATATGTCTTCTTATGATAAGGAACTGGCAATCCATGATTATCTTGTAAATAATTGTGTTTATGGGCATAGTTCATCTAATGATGAAAGTGAATATACAGCTTATGGTGCTCTTGTAAATGGAAAGGCTGTATGCAGCGGATATGCAGCTGCCATGGACCTGCTTCTTAGCTGCACCGGAATAGATACGGAATTTGTTATTGGCACAGCAGTATCAGAAAATGAAAATGGAGAGAATGTGACTGACAATCATGCATGGAATCAAGTTAATATAGACGGAACATGGTATAATCTTGATGCAACGTGGGATGATCCTGTCGGTGAAAAAAATGTCATTTCACATCAATATTTTAATGTTACAGATGATATTTTATCCAGAAATCATATGTGGGATCAGACAAAGACGAATCCATGTACGTCAATGGATAAAAACTATTTTTCAGTAAATGGAATCTGGTTCTCAGATGCAGCGAGTCTTCAGAACTATTTATCAGGAATGAATATTAATTCGGGTTCAATTGAATGTGCATTAAATAATTTTAATGTCGGTACAAATGAACTTCAAGTTTTGTACGGAGTGTCAGGAATTGACAAAATAGGATATAGAATCAGTGGAGAAACTGATTATCAAATACTTAATATTATTTTGAATGAGTGATTTTTATGAAAACAATTGAAATAGAAGAAAGAAACAAATTGATAAGTTCTCTTTTAAATGATAGCTTTTGGGATTCATTTTTTGTCTATGAACTAAAAATTGAAACTGTCTATCATATAGAAATCAGTGGAAAATTTAATGATGAGTATCTTGAAGAAGACGATGATACAGCTGAAGAAAAAAATGCAGGGTATGTTAAATGGGGCAGAGTAAAAAAAATATTCTGGCAGATACTTTCAGAAAATAAAAAATTGAGAGCTTTTAACGCATCATTTATTGCAAGTGATGAGATATCTCAATATTTTATTGGAAAACTAAATGTATCAGAAGAAAAAATACAAAATCTCGTGCTGACAATACATTATGAACATGGGAAACTTTATATTTTAACCGGAATAACGACAGGAGATTTTTTGTTAGGTCAGACACTTGATGCGGATTGGAATACAGTTATAAAGATGTTTTTGAAAAAGAAAGAGATTGTTTGATATAAAAAAATAAAAATCAGCACTCAATATACTTGAGTGCTGATTTTTTTCTTGACTTTTGAAATTGACATAGTTAAAATTTAAACATTAAGTAATTATATTTAAATTTTAAGAAAAGAGGTCTTTTAATATGGCAATGGAAAAGGGAAATTTGACGATTGACAGTGAAAATATTTTTCCAATCATCAAAAAATGGCTTTATTCAGATCACGACATTTTTATTCGTGAATTGATTTCAAATGGTGCAGATGCGGTAACAAAATTAAAGAGGCTTTCTTCAATTGGTGAGGCTGAAGTACCAGAAGGAGAAAAATATAAAATTACTGTATCAGTAAGTACAAAGAATAAAACATTATCATTTGAAGATAATGGTCTTGGAATGACAAAAGACGAGGTTGATAAATATATCAATCAGATTGCATTCTCAGGTGCTCAGGATTTTTTAAACAAATATAAAAATAAAGATGATAATGATCAGATAATCGGTCATTTTGGACTTGGTTTTTATTCAGCATTTATGGTTGCAGAAAAAGTCACGATTGATTCACTTTCATATAACAAAGATGCAGTTCCGGTACATTGGGTAAGTGATGGCGGTACATCATTTGAAATGGGAGATGGAGACAGGAGTTCCAGAGGTACACTTATTACACTTTATCTTTCAGAGGATTCTGTAGAATTTGCAAATGCATATCGTGTGAAAGAAGTAATAAATAAATACTGTTCATTTATGCCTGTAGAGATTTATTTCATTGATATAGATGAAGAGGAAAAGAAAGCAGCAGAAGAAGCCAAAAAAGCAAAAGAGGCGAAAAAAGCTAAGACTGAAGTTGCCGAGAAGAAACAGGAAGAAGACGACCTGATCGGAGAACCTGATTCATCATCAAAAGAAAAAAAGTCAGAAGATAAAGAAATAGAGGAGAATGAATCAGAAAACAAAGAAACGGAAGTCAAAGATGAGCCAAAACCTCTCAATGAAATTAATCCTATTTGGATGAAGACTCCTGGTGATTGCAGTGATGATGATTATAAGCAGTTTTACCAGAAAGTATTCATGGATTTCCGTGAGCCTCTGTTCTGGATACATTTAAATATGGACTATCCTTTTAATTTGAAAGGAATTTTATATTTCCCTAGAATTAATCCAAATATGGATACGCTTGAAGGTAAGGTCAAGCTTTATAATAATCAGGTATTTGTTGCTGATAATATAAAGGAAGTAATCCCGGAATTTTTATTGGCATTAAAGGGAGTTATAGATTGCCCTGATCTTCCTCTTAATGTATCGAGATCGGCTCTTCAGAATGATGCAGTTGTTCGCAAAATTTCTGATTATATTACTAAGAAAGTTGCAGATAAACTTGTTGAAATGTACAAGAAGGAAAGAGATAAATATGAAAAACTTTGGGATGATATCTCGCCATTTATAAAATTTGGCTGTCTTAAAGATGAAAAATTCCAGGATAAGATGAAAGATTATATGATTTTCAAAAATCTTGATCAGAAATATATTACACTTCCTGAATATCTTGAAAATGCAAAAGGTACACATGAAAATAAAGTTTTTTATGTAACAGATGAACAGACACAGGCTCAATATATTGAAATGTTCAAAAATGAAAAAATAGATGCAATTTATCTGACACACAATATAGATAATCCATATATAACAAATATGGAGTCGAAAAATGAAAATGTAAAATTTTTCAGAATTGATTCTGATCTGAGTGACACAATGAAAGGAGATACAATCTCAGAAGAAGATCAGAAGAAATTTACTGAAACTCTTACAGACGTTTTTAAAAAAGCACTTGGGTTTGATAAGCTGAAACTAAAGGTTGAATCACTAAAAGATGAGAAAGTATCTTCAATGATTATTGCAGATGAGAACAGCCGGCGTATGGCAGAAATGATGAAGATGTATAATATGGGTAATATGAATACACTTGATTATGCTGCTGATGCAGAGACACTTGTTTTGAATTGTAATAATAAGCTTGTGAAATATATACTTGATCATACAGATGAGGATATTACTCCAAAGATATGTCAGCAACTTTATGACCTGGCTATTCTTGCAAATAAACCGCTTACAGCGGATGAACTGACAAAATTTGTTGCAAGATCAAATGAAATTCTTGAAATTATAGTAGAATAAATATATAGAATTTATTATTCTATATAAATTCAGATGGATTTTATTTTATAATATATTTTAATTTGTTTTATTTTTATATATTATTTTATGAAGTAGAAAGTTCATGCAGTTTTAAATCTGCATGAACTTTTTTATTGGCTGATATGTGCTTTTTAATTGATATATATGTTTTTTTTTTGATTGATATATATTTTTTTTACTGGAAGATATGTGCCATTTAATTGACTATATGTGACATAGGTTTGGTTGACTTTTGACTGTCATTCATTTAATCTGTATGTGGTTCAGTAGGAACTAAGTAAAACGTTAATAAAGTTTGTTTTATATGTAGTATAATCTGTAAATTCATAAAGGAGTATGAACATGAAAATCTATAATACGATTGACCATAAAAAAGAAGAATTTACACCTGTCAACCCAGGCAAGGTTGGTATTTATGTATGTGGACCTACTGTTTATGACTATATTCATATAGGGAATGCACGCCCGATGATTGTGTTTGACACTCTTCGAAGATATCTTGAATATAAGGGGTATGATGTGAATTATGTGTCAAATTTTACAGATGTTGATGATAAGATAATAAAACGTGCGAATGAAGAAGGTGTTACTTCTTCGGAAATTTCCGAAAAATATATTGCAGAATGCAAAAAAGACATGAATGAAATGAATGTCAGACCTGCAACCGTTCATCCACAGGCAACAAAAGAAATACCAGATATGATTGAAATGATTCAAGAGCTTATTGATAAAGGATATGCATATGAAAAAAATCATACAGTTTATTTTCGTGTAAGAAATTTTAAAGATTATGGAAAATTGTCCGGAAAAAATATAGATGATCTTGAATCAGGACATAGAGCAGATGATCATAAATTAAAAGTATCAGGTGAAGATGAAAAGGAAGACTCACTTGATTTTGTTCTTTGGAAACCCAAAAAGGAAGGTGAACCATATTGGACATCACCATGGGGAGATGGCAGACCGGGATGGCATCTTGAGTGCTCAGTTATGTCACGTAAATATATCGGAGGAACTCTTGATATTCATGCAGGCGGGGAAGATCTTATTTTTCCTCATCATGAGAATGAAATTGCCCAGTCTGAAGCAGCGAACGGTCAGAAATTTTCAAAGTATTGGATGCATAATGCATTTTTGAAAATAAACAATGAAAAAATGTCAAAATCTCTTGGCAATTTTTTTACTGTTCGTGATATTACAAAGAAATACAGTGGACAGGTTCTTAGATTCTTTATGCTTTCAGCGCAATATAGAACGCCACTTAATTTCTCAGATGATCTCGTTGAATCATCCAAAAATGGTCTGGAGAGGATATTAAATGGGGCTGATAAACTGAGAGATGTAAAAAAGTCAGGGAAAAGCGGATCACCTGATGAGGCAGAGCAAAAACAGATCGGAAGAGCACACGTCTGAACT
>CALMUC010000237.1 GCA_937872845.1 uncultured Lachnospiraceae bacterium
CCAGAAGTCCGTCACCGCCGAGACCATATACAGTTTCTGTCGGAAAAGCAACTAAACCTCCGCGATGTAAAATCTCAGAAGCCTTTTCAATAGCTCCCGGATCTGTTGTCTTCATAATAATAGTATTAAGCTTTTGAGAAATACGGCATTCGCCGAGATGTTTAGATTTTTCTAATTCAGTCATTTCAGCCTCTAAAAAAATTTATGGTTTATCATGAAATATTGAAACTTATTATATATACAACAGGTAGCAAATTATATTATAAATAAAATGATGTGTATCAAAAGTTCTTCTAATGCTTAAGATGTTATGAATTGCTTAGCTGTAAAAAACTTATAAATCAATCCCGCCCTGATGAATGGTTAAGAACATTCTGCAAAACTGAGTCATGAGCTGAATTTTCAAATTTATCGGGGAGAGGCTGTAGAAAAGAACTTCCATATTTTCTCTCAAGTGCAGTGCGTAGAAGAGTATCAGCAAATGCAGGATTTTTGGGAAGTATAGGACCATGGCAGTAGGAACCGAATAAATTTTTATAACGGATTCCTTCATATGAATCCTCACCATTATTTCCATATCCGGTAAGAACTTTGCCAAGAGGAGAAATATCATTTCCGAGGAAAGTCTTACCACTGTGATTTTCAAATCCAACAATAACACTGCCACCGGATTCAGCACCACATTCAAAAGCATAATTTCCAATCATGCGGTTTTCAGAACCAACAGTATAAAAATCTGCAGCTCCGAGAAATTCACACTTAACACCATCGTGAGTTTCGTAATAGTTTCCCATTATCTGATAGCCGCCGCATATTGTCAGAAAAACTTTTCCATCATTGATAGCAGCTTTTATTTCATTACCTTTTCCGCTGTTCAGATCTTTAAGTAAAACTTCCTGCTCAAAATCCTGTCCGCCACCTATAAAGAAAATATCATATTTTGAAAAATCGGATTTTTCGCCAATAGGAATATAATCAACTGAACAGTCAATTCCACGCCAGTTTAATCTCTTTTTGAGGCATTCAATATTTCCGCGATCCCCATACAGATTTAGAACTTCAGGATAAATGTGACAAATTTTTAAAGACTGATCATTCATTATGCCTGCTCCTTCCAAAATTCATTTTTTCCGGTCGCATCACCAAGAAGGCTGCGAAGAGTAATCATAGATGTATAATTTGGCAGGATAAATGCTGTACGAGCTTCTGAAACAATAGTATTGAAAAGATCATCAGGATTTTCAAATGCAGATATTTTTGATTCATCAATTCCTGCATACTTAAGCCTGAGCTGCATATCTTCTTTCCTTGTTCCCCATACTAAGATTTTTTTGCAAGCAGGGTCAAGTGCAAGCTTTTCGTAATCAGCGTCCCAAATCCAGGAAATGTCATGTCCGTCAGCAGTTTTGTCATTAAGACAAAATACGCCGGTGTATTCTTCATCAAGTCCGGTTAGATATGAAAGAGCCTGATTACATCCTGCCGGATTTTTAACAAGAATCATCTGTATATTAATATCTTTGTAATTGAAAGTTTCCATTCTGCCGAATGAGCTTTTTTCATTGCTTAGTGACCGCAGTATGTAGTTGATATTATAACCTGCACCCATAAATGCACTTATTGCAGCAATCGCATTATATATATTATAAAGAGCAGGCAGACCGATTCTGATTTCTTTCTCTACATTGTTAACAGAAACAGAAATAATGCTTCCCTGAGAAGAGATTTTTTTGATTGAATTTACTACAATATCAGGTGAAGTACGTTTATATCCGCACTTTGGGCAATAAAATCCGCCGAGATGAGCATAAGTATGATAATCATATTTATATTCTGTTCCACAATGTATGCAATATTTTGCATCAGATATAGAACCTGCTGACTCTTCATTTTTAAAAGGAACATTAATACCAAAGTAAATGATTTTATTCGGAATATTATCAGCAAGAGAAGCAGTAAGTGAATCATCAGCGTTTAGGCAGATTGTACTTTCAGGAACCATTTCAATTCCTTCCCGTATCACATTCAGAGTATGCATAACCTCACCGTAACGGTCAAGCTGGTCACGGAACAGGTTTGTCACAACAATACATTTTGGATGTATATAAGGAACAACTTTTCTGAGAGCACCTTCATCACATTCAATTACGGCATAATGTTTTTTTGGAGAACCGAGAAGCGATGCATTTGCAGTAAATTCAGCTGTAATACCAGTCAGAAGATTTGCACCGGATACATTTGAGAGAACATTTATATGAGCAGAAGACAAGGCATGACGAAGCATGCTGCATGTTGTAGTTTTCCCATTTGTTCCTGTAACAACGATGATGCTCATTTTTTTTGAAACAACCTCAAGAATTGTTTTATCAAAAAACATGGCAGATCTGCCGGGAAGAGTGGTTCCGCCGCGATGAAGGACGTGCAGTAAGAGACGTGTCATGCGAGATGCAGCTATCGATAAAAAAATTTGAATCTTTGAATGTTTTTTCTTCATTATAATACCCTTTTTTAGGTCATATTTAAACGCACTTAGGTTAGCATAAACAGAATAGTATTTCAAGAAGTGTATTTATTTACAAATAATCTATGTAGATACTTGTAATTTATCGCAATAAATACTTATAATCTTTTAGAGTAAATATGAATAATTAATTATAAATAGAAAGCTAAAGTTTTTTTAAACATATGGTATTGTGATAAGTTTTCATTTGCATTAAAGAAATTGATATAAAAGTGTATGCAAATTATACAAAAAATCACATCAAATTATATAAATATGTAGAAAGTTTATATAAAAGGTTGAAGTTAAAATGAGAACTCATTAATATAGAGATGAAGTAAAAGATACAAAACTTGACCGAAACCAGTGTTTGTGATAGGATATCAAAGTAATACATTTGTAACAAAACCAACCAAAATTGTAACAGAATTGTAACAAAGCACAAGATATAGTGGTTGGGCATGTTTTAGGAGGGCATATAATGTATAGACCATCGAAAAAAGTTCTGGCTCAGATTATTGCGGCAGGTCTTATAATGAGTTCTGCAGGGATAGTTCCGCAGGTTCATGCTGCATCAGAACAGTATAATGCAAAGAGCGTAGGAATTTCCGACAGGCTTGATGAATATATTGAATCATCAAATGGTAATTCAGTAGACGATTTATTAATAACACCAGATCCTATAGAAGTAGCAGGAAAGATCTTTAATGCAACATCAGATGTTTCTGTTTCTGCTCAAAGCGGAGAAAAAAGTGATGGTGCAAGTGTAACAGATGCAACCACAACAGATGCGACTGCAACTGATGCCAGTGCTACAAATGCAATAGTTGCTAACAAATATCCGCAGTTTAATGACAGAGCCGTAGCAATAACGAGTGGTAATCTTAATATTCGTACAGAAGCGTCTACAGATTCAGATATTGTAGGTACACTTCCGCGTGGAGGAGTATGCCTTGTTAAAGAAAAAGGCGATACATGGTCATATATCGCATCGGGTAGCTGCTATGGATATGTGCTTAATGATTATCTTGCATTTGGAGATAATGCAGGTGAATTTGAAGAAGCAAACGGAACAGAGAAGGTTGCAAAGATAAATACTACAACTCTTAAGGTTCATGAAAATGCAGATGAAAACAGTGATGTTGTTGCTCTTGTTCCGGAAGGAGAAAGTTACACTGTTCTGAGCAGAGGAGATAATTGGACAGAAATTCTTGTTGATGATTCAGCAAGTGGATTTGTAAAGAATGAATATGTTGATTTGCAGTATGATACAGCAAGAGCAGTTTCAGTTGCAGAGCAGCAGGCAATTGATGCACAGATAGAAGCAGCAGCCGTTGCAGCTGCAAATGCAGCAAACAGTAAAACGAATACAGCCAATGCAACAGGTAAGACTACTACAAATACTACAAATACTACTACAACTAAGAGCACAGGAACACAGACGGCGAATGCAAATGTTCAGCAGTCTCAGACTGTAGCAGCAGCACCAGTAGCAACAACAGCACCGGCAACAACTGCAGCACCTGTAACGACAGCAGCACCGGCGTATGTACCAACCAGTTCAACAGGAGCATCTGCAGCTTCTTATGCATGTCAGTTTGTTGGTAATTCATATGTATGGGGAGGGACAAGCCTTACAAATGGTGCAGATTGTTCTGGATTTACAATGAGTGTATATGCGCAGTTTGGAGTATCGCTTCCACATAATGCGGCAGCTCAGTCTTCATGTGGTACAGAAGTGAGCCTTTCTGCGATACAGCCTGGTGATCTTTTGTTCTATAGTAATGGTGGCGGAATAAGCCATGTTGCAATGTATATTGGAAACGGTATGGTTGTACATGCAGCTTCTACACGAGATGGAATAAAAATTTCTTCATACAACTATAATGCACCAGTAAAAGCAGTCCGTATTTTATAATCGTGATTTGTAATTGTATTTTATAATTTGTAATTGTCAGTAAATCACACATAGAGAAGCTTATATAAATTTATATGATATATATATTTTATATAAGGCTTCTCTTTTTTATTTGTTTAACAATAAATGTTTCAAAATAAACACCTCAAATTATTTACTATAAATCAGTTGTTTTAAATAAAATAAAAAAAATTTTTGTTTCAAAAATGTTACATATAATTAAGTGTAAAAATGAATAAATTCGTTAGACGATTTAAAACTGTGCATAATGCACAAAAACGTAATGTGTCAGTTGACAATAATTTGAAAATCAACATTGTTTTGTGTTGATAACCTATAATGAAAAACCGCCATTTTTCGGTTATTCACAAAATTATCCACATTATCAACAGTTTTAAGGGTTACATAAAGTTTATTTGTGAGAATAAAAAAATGTAAAAAAATCGTTAAATGTTACAAAAGTTTGACAAAAAAGAATAGAAAAGTAAATAAAATGAATTGAAGTTGTCTGACAAAAAATAAATATTATAATATATTGTAAGATAACTTGTGCTGTGGTATAATCCAGATAACAATTCAGAGAGGCAAATGCATGCCGTGGGAGGTAAAAGAAATTCATGACTGGGGCTGCTCTGAACTGGATTCCAGTGAGAAGGAGTGAGAATTATGAACTATATTATTAGTGGAAAAAATCTTGATGTTACAGAGGGACTGAAATCTGCAATTTACGAAAAAATTGGAAAACTTGAAAAGTTCTTCAACGAAGATACAAAGGTACAGGTTACACTTTCAGTGGAAAAAGATCGTCAGAAAATTGAGGTGACAATTCCGATGAAGGGACATATCATCAGAGCTGAACAGGATAGTGATGATATGTATGTATCAATTGATATGGTTGAGGAAAAGATTGAACGGCAGGTTGTTCGTTACAAGAGTAAAATCGTAGATAAATCGCAGGATGCGGCATATTTTCAGAATTCATTTCTTGAGGCAAACGACGACCTGGATGATTCAATTCAGATTATCAGGAATAAAAAATTCGAAGTAAAGCCAATGTATCCGGAAGATGCATGTGTGCAGATGGAACTGCTCGGACATAATTTCTATGTATTTATAAATGCCGAGACAGAAGCAGTCAATGTAGTATATAAGAGAAAAGGAAATACATATGGTCTCATAGAGCCGGAAATCTAGTTTCGGAGCGTAGTTGTATTTTGGGGCAGTGTTGAAGATGTTTTTCAGCACTGTCCCTTTTGTGATTTATAAAAGGTTTTTGTATAAAAAAAGACTGATCTGTTAAACCAGTCTTCAATAATAATGCATTTTAATTTTCAATTGCTGATTAATCAAATTTTAATACTTAGTTCCGGTAAAGTCTTCAGCACCAGTATTAAAGTATGTTTTATCGATAATTTTTTTTAGTTCATTGTCATATACCACAATATGAAGTCCAGGATCTGCATTTCCACATTCTACTCCATCTATAACCATGGAATATGTATGATATTGCGGAATCATAAGTGTAGTGTCGATATTAAATTGATAAATTGTTGCTCCGTTTCTTATTGAGCCGGAAAAATGCATATCATCTGGTGTGAACTTTTCGATTACTCCTTCTGAATCTTTTACAGCACAATAATGTATCCCGTCTGCAGCACCTCTTAAATCAGTTGTAAATCCCAGCTTTTGCAGCTTTTTGGCAGTATTATCATTTAAAAATGCGCTATATCCTGTCGGAGCAAATATAAAAATTGAGTATTTATCATTGTTAATCAGATCTAAATATGTGCTGAGATCTGTTGTTTGATTAATTGTTGCAACATCTTTTTTGTGTTCATAAAGTGCTCTGCTGGCATCATATGAACTATCAGTACGAGGTTTAATACCATATTTAGTCTTTAGCAAATTCCCTATGTATTTAGAAACTTTTTCTGATCCTGAATAATTCGGATGTCCGTAGCCGTCCACAGTAGTATTGTAACCGATTTTTTTATATAATATTTCCTCATTAAAATCATAATATGCTAGATTATGGGCATTTGCATATTCTTTGTTAGAATTATAGCGTGGCATAGATTCACAATAAGGAGTAGTTGTGAGTATGAGCTGAATACCATTCTTGTTGCATAGATCAACTATTAAATTCAGATAGTGTTCAGCAGATTCAACCATTGGTTCAGGTTTAACTGAGGCAGCATCAGCAGACTTGAACGGGATCCAGTTTTTATCTGTCAGTTCAGTGGTGGATTTTAATGTTGTGTAACCCTTCACTCCGCCATGCTTATCCATATTTATTTCAGTGTAATCATTTTCATTTAATCCGGTCCATCTTGTATGATATCTGATATTTATAAATGGAAAACTAAGTCCGGATTGTGTCGGATCTTCTGCTTCAATGGCTCTTCCCGCTTCAAACTTTAATGGAGAAAGGCGCATGCTGTCTATTGATTTCCTTACCGCCCCTTCACTGCAATTCATATCATTATATACATATGCATCAAGATATCTGTAAAGCGTTAGGGTATCGAGAACTACAACTTTCGGTGATTGATATTTTAAAGCCTCCCGCAGCCAATAATATGTAACAACAAGGCTTTGCTGTTCGCATCCCATATTATATGATGTTATTCCGTAGTCATCGTATATTACCTGTGGATTAAATGTACTGACAGTATGTGAACTGCCAAAGAACAATACATCAACTGAGTTTTTCCTAAGATTATAAAAATCATCATATGTACTGGTTGTAGGCCAGTCTTCATTGTAATAATACTCTGGACGCAGCCATACATTTACCGCCAAAACGCAGGAAAAAGTAACAAGCAAAAAACAAATAAACTTTATAGTTAGTTTTATTCTGCTTTTTATCATTATTAAAATCCTCCATAAATAAAGTCTTTTGCATTAAATCCATAGCCATAGGTTCCAAAAATAAGAATAAATATTATGGTACCTATATATAGGAACCATCGTGTAAAGAGGTTACATTCCAGGATTCTGTCTCTGATCTTTATTCCATTTTCCTGTTTTCTGCTTACGGTCAATAAGGTTAACAAACAGAATATTAACAGAATAAATTCCTTCCAGCATAGTCCCAATTCGAAAAGTCCGTCATTAGTAAATATCCATGGATTGTAAACAGTAAATATGGATTTTATCATGGACAAACCCGTAGTAAGATGATCGGCACGGAAAATTATCCATGCAAGCATAACTATAAAGAAAGTAAATATTTTTTTGCAAAAATCCCTAAAATAAGGATGATCATTTAGATATAAAGATTTATCAATTATGTTTTTAAACGGAATCATTATCTCTCCAAGGATTTGATATAGTCCATGCAAAAGTCCCCAAAACAGAAATTTGTATCCTGAGCCATGCCAGATACCACTCACAGCAAAAGTAGCAAGCAGATTTAAATATTTTCTTGCTTTTCCTTTTCTGTTACCGCCTAATGGAATGTAAATATAATCTTTAAGCCATGTACTAAGTGAGATATGCCATCTGTGCCAAAAATCCTTAACAGAAGTAGAAAAATAAGGATGATTAAAATTATCGGCTAAATCAATACAAAACAGTTCTGATATTCCTTGAGCCAGAGAAGTGCATGCAAGAAAATCGGCATAAAGCTGAAAACTGTATAAAATTCCTGCCACTAATACAAAGGAGCCACGATATGTTGGAAAATTATCAAATACATTATCTACGAATACTCCGGCTTTGTCTGCAACACATAATTTAAGAAAAAATCCCCATAAAATAAGCATAAATCCTTTTACAAATTTACGTTCATCAAATTTATGCCCTTCTGAAAGCTGATGCGAAAGCTGAGCATATCTTGGTATTGGTCCTTGAATTATCTGAGGAAACCATCCTGCGAATAATAAAAATTTCAGACAATTTTTCTCTGATTCAATTTTGTTGTTATAAACATCAACAACATAAGCGATTAATTGCATGGAATAAAAAGCGATTCCAACAGGTACAAATAATCTATCGGGAATAGTCTTATGCGTAATAACAGTTATAAATGGAGATTCTTTAACAATCAAAAGAGGGATGGCTGTGCATGACACAGAAATTATCAGACATATATTTCGCCGTTTATGACCCCTTTCCATAAATTTGCTCAGAAACCAGCAAACCAGAGCTGTTCCTGTCAAAGCAAAAAATTTTTGCCAGGAATAAAGCGACATATACCAATAGAAAGAAAAGCTGGCTAATAATAATATATACCATCTGAATTTTACTGGTATTATGTAGTAAGCAATTATTACTGCAGCAAGAAATAAATAAAAATAAAATGAAATAAAAACCATATCCCTTTCCCCCTTTTTATATAAAAAAATCACACACAAAAAGCTCATTACTAAATATAGCGGCAATGAGCTTTAATGATTTCAAGATTTTTATTAAAAAAGTATCAGACGTAGTCTGTATATCAAGATTATCATGATTATTTTCCCCAACCCACATTAAGTATAAATATTACATTAATATAGCATAATCTATATAAAAAGTCCTTATTTTCATATATTTTATGTACTTTCGTATGAGTTTGGTCTGACATGTTTATACATTCAGTATAATAAAGAGACATGTAGAGTTTACCATCAGTAAAAGTAAGAACGATGTTTGCGGTTTACCATCAGCATGATATGAGAGAACTTGCTATATTTTTATAATAAATATCATCAGTCTATAAATATTCCTTTTACTTGTCACATTTCAGATGAAATGCTATATTAACTAAATGTATATCTAGCATATGTGAAGAAAGTTTGGAGGACACAGAAATGTCACTGGGCGAAACATTATTTGGAACGCATAGCAGTCATGCGTTAAAACGGATAAAACCAATCGTTGATAAAATTTTGAATTTAGATGATGAAATGTCAAAACTCACAGATGATGAGCTTAAGGCAAAAACGGAAGAATTCAAGAAAAGACTTGCCGAAGGAGAGACACTGGATGATATTCAGGTTGAAGCATTTGCGGCAATAAGAGAGGCAGATTACAGAGTACTCGGAATGAAGCCATTTCCGGTGCAGGTTATAGGTGGAATAATTCTTCATCAGGGTCGTATTTCTGAGATGAAGACGGGTGAAGGAAAAACACTTGTTTCAACTATGCCGGCTTATCTTAATGCACTAGAGGGAAAGGGAGTTCATATTGTTACGGTAAATGACTATCTTGCAAAGCGTGATGCGGAGTGGATGGGAAAAGTACATGAATGGATGGGACTTTCCGTAGGTGTTATCCTCAATCAGGATGATAATGATGCCCGTCAGAAGGCGTATAATTGTGATATAACATATATCACAAATAACGAACTCGGATTTGATTATCTTCGTGATAATATGGCAATCTATAAGGAGAAACTTGTACAGAGAGGACTTCATTTCTGCATAATTGATGAGGTCGATTCAGTTCTTATTGATGAAGCAAGAACGCCTCTTATTATTTCAGGACAAAGCGGAAAATCTACAGATATTTATAAAATGTGTGATTATCTTGCATGTCGTATGCAGCGTGGAACGGCATCAACTGAACTATCTAAAATTGATGCTATTATGGGAAATGCAATTGAAGAAGATGGAGATTTTCTTGTTAATGAGAAGGATAAGTATGTTGTACTTACTGCTCATGGTGTAAAGGAAATAGAGCAGTTCTTTCATATTGAAAACCTTGCAGATGTGGAAAATATTGATATTCAGCATTGTATGCTGCAGGCGCTCAAAGCACATTCACTGATGAAGATAGATCAGGATTATGTTGTAAAAGATGATGAAGTTTTTATTGTAGATGAATTTACTGGTCGAATAATGCCGGGAAGAAGATTTAATGAAGGTCTTCATCAGGCAATTGAGGCCAAGGAGCATGTGAAAGTTAAGCAGGAGAGTAAAACACTTGCAACTATTACATTTCAGAATTTCTTCAATAAATATGATAAAAAGGCCGGTATGACAGGTACTGCACAGACAGAAGAGACTGAGTTTCGTGAGATTTATGGTATGGATGTTGTCTGCGTTCCGACAAATAAACCGATAAAACGTGATGATGAGCAGGATGCAATATATAAGACAAGAAAAGAGAAACTTGAAGCTATTGCAAATGATGTAGAAGAAACACATAAGACAGGACAGCCTGTTCTTGTAGGTACTGTTAATATTGATTCGTCAGAAGAAATAAGTGCCATTCTTAAAAAAAGAGGAATTGAACATAAAGTTCTTAATGCAAAGTTCCATGAACTTGAAGCTGAAATTGTAGCAGGAGCAGGACAGAAGGGCGTTGTTACAATTGCAACAAATATATTTCGGAAAAAGAGTTATTCATCAGTTGAAGCGGTAATGTCGGCAGGACGTGGTACCGATATTAAACTTGGTGATGGAGTTGCAGATCTTGGAGGCCTCCGGGTTATAGGTACAGAACGTCACGAATCAAGACGTATAGATAATCAGTTGCGTGGACGTTCAGGACGTCAGGGAGATCCAGGCTCATCAAAATTCTATCTTTCTTTGGAAGACAATCTTTTGAGATTGTTTGGCTCAGAAAGAATCATGTCACTTTATGATACGTTGAAAATCCCCAAGGGACAGGAAATTCAGCATAAGACCATAACAAGATTTATAGAGCGTGCACAGCAGAAGATTGAAGCAAATAACTTCGGTATGCGTAAAAATCTTCTTGATTATGATGCTGTAAATAATGAGCAGCGTGAAATGATTTACGCAGAACGCCGTAAAGTTCTGGATGGCGAGGATATGCATGAATCAGTTCTTACAATGATAACAGGTACAGTTGATAAATATGTAGATATGGCTTGCCCGGAAGATGCAGATATAGAAGACTGGGATTTCCGCCGGCTGAATGATAATCTTCGTGCGGTTATTCCGTATAAAGAACCAATACAGCTTACAGAAGAGGAAAAAGAAAAAGGAATAAATGCAAAGGATTTCAAGAAGCATCTGGAAACCGAAGCATTAAAACTTTATGAAGAGAAAGAGGCAGAATTTCCAGACAGGCAGACATTTCTTGAAATTGAGCGTGTTATAATATTGAAAGTCGTTGACCGTCAGTGGATGCAGAATATTGATGATATGGATCAGCTTCGTCAGGGAATAGGTCTTCAGGCTCTTGGTTCTAAGGACCCTGTTGTTGAATACAGAATGGCCGGACTTGATATGTTCCAGGATATGATTGATGCAATAAGAGAAGATGTATCAAAATTCATGTTCCTTATCAAGATAGAAGAAAAAGTAGAACGTGAACAGGTTGCAAAAGAAACAGGAACAAATAAAGATGAATCAGTTGCAAAGGAACCGGTTAAACGTAAAAGTGATAAGGTATATCCAAATGATTTATGTCCATGCGGATCTGGCAAGAAATTCAAAAACTGTCATGGACGTCCGGGAATGAGCTGGAACGGCTGAATTAATTGAGATAAGTAAATCATGATTAACAGATGAAAGAATCTATTGATCAAGATATTAACTGGTTTTAAAATTTGCTCTGATAAAAATCGGAGCGTTTTATATAGAAAAGGGGTGAGTCAGCATGCTTATTCTTGATGAATACAAGATGGAATACGCAAAATATGAAACACCGCTGAACGAAGTGAGGGATTCACTTTGACATCGCTGGCAAAAAGCAGCGAATAGCGGAATTGCAAAAGGAAATGGAAACACCTGATTTTTGGACAGATGCAGACAAAAGTGCTGTAGTCAACAAAGAACTGAAAGGTCTTAAGGATACGATTGAGCAATTCAAGAATATCAGTTCACTTTATGATGATGTTGGTGCAATGCTTGAAATGGCGGAAGAGGAAGATGACGAAGAACTTTCTGATGAAGCCGGAAATATGCTGAAAGAATTTAGTGGAAAATTTGAAGATTTCAGAACGGCAACATATCTTTCGGGAGAATTTGATACAAATGATGCAGACATAACTATAAGGGCAGGCGCCGGAGGAACGGAGAGCTGCGACTGGTCAAGTATGCTGTTTCGTATGTATACAAGATGGGCAGAGAAACATGGATGTACGGTTGAAGTTTTGGATCAGCTCGATGGAGATGAGGCAGGAATAAAATCTGTTACATTTCAGGTCAGCGGGTATCATGCATATGGATATCTTAAATCCGAAAAAGGAGTGCACAGACTTGTCAGAATTTCACCATTTAATGCAAACGGTAAACGGCAGACATCATTTTGTTCGGTAGAAGTAATGCCGGTGCTTGATAAAACAATAGATGTTGAAGTAAATGATGATGATCTTAGAATAGATACATATCGTTCAAGTGGAGCGGGCGGACAGCATATTAACAAAACATCATCCGCAATTCGTATAACACATATTCCGACAGGCATAGTTGTTCAATGTCAGAATGAACGTTCACAGCATCAGAACAAAGATAAGGCGATGGAAATGCTGAAGTCAAGGCTTTATCTTTTAATGAAGCAGCAGCAGGATGCAGAATTAAGTGAAATTCGTGGTGAAGTAACTGAAAATGGATTTGGAAATCAAATTCGTTCATATGTATTGCAGCCATATACAATGGTAAAAGATCATAGAACGAATTGTGAAGTAGGAGATGCAGCCAGAGTTCTGGATGGCGGAATAGATCCGTTCATAAATGCATATCTTAGGGCTCAGAGCACAAAAAAAGTTCAGTAGAGGAATTGTCAGAAGCAGGTGTAATAAATTTAAAGCAAAATTATTTTTGATGATTTTGATGTTTTACAATAATTTATTGCGAAAAATGAGAAATAAGCACCTTAATTTTGGCAATATTCACTATTTACATTTGTAAAGCAAATCGGTAAAGTGTTTAAGAATGCTTTAACCGGGAGGTAAATTATGGTAAATGTCGCAATCCTTGGATATGGTACAGTAGGTTCTGGAGTATATGAGGTTATTGAAAAGAATAACAGTCATATTTCAAGACGTGCCGGTGACAAGGTAAATGTAAAGTATGTTTTGGATCTTCGTGAATTTCCGGGGGATCCTGTAGAAAAAGTTCTTGTACATGATGTAAATGTAATTTTAAATGATCCGGAAGTTTCGGTTGTTGTTGAGGTGATGGGTGGAGTAGAACCTGCTCATACATTTGTAAAAACAGCACTTGAGAGTGGAAAGAGTGTATGTACATCTAATAAAGAAATGGTTGCAAAGCATGGCGCAGAGCTTCTTGAAATTGCAAAGCAGAATAATTGTAATTTCCTTTATGAGGCATCTGTCGGGGGAGGTATTCCTATAATACGTCCGCTGAATCAGTCTCTTACAGTAGATCATTTAAACCAGATTTCAGGAATTTTAAATGGTACAACAAATTATATTCTTACAAAGATGTCTGAAGAGGGTCTTCCGTTTGAAGAAGTTTTGAAGGATGCGCAAAATAAAGGATATGCAGAAAGAAATCCTGAAGCTGATGTTGAAGGATATGATGCATGTCGTAAAATAGCAATTCTGGCATCAATGGCATATGAAAAACAGGTTGATTATGAGGATATTTATACAGAAGGCATAACAAAAATCACTAAAGAAGATTTTGAATATGCTGCAAAGATTGATTCATCAATAAAACTACTTGGACTTGCAAGAAAAATAAATGGGAAAGTATATGCGATGGTTGCACCATTTGTTATAAATAGAGACAATTCCCTTTATGGCGTAAGAGGAGTTTATAATGCGATTCTCTTAAATGGTGATATGCTGGATGATGTTATGTTTTATGGAAGAGGAGCAGGAAAACTTCCTACAGCAAGTGCAGTGGTGTCAGATGTTGTTGATGCAATCAGACATCGTGGCAAGATAATTATGACATTCTGGAGTGCAAAAAAGAGAAAACTTGGGGATATAAATGATTTTGAAGTCCCATTTATGGTTCGTGTTAAAGGGACTGGACTTGATGCTGAAATACATGATGCATTTGGCAAAGTTAAAATGATAGAGAGTCCGGAAGGAATTAATAATGAGACTGCATTTGTAACGAAGTCCATGAAGGGCTCTGATTTTGAAAAAGCGGCGAAGAATTTTGAAGTGATCAGTCGTATTCGTGTAAACAGATAATTTATCGCCCCGGTATAATAATATTTCAGGAGGACAGTTATGTTAGTCGTGAAGAAGTTCGGCGGAACTTCCGTAGGAAACGCCGAGAGAATCTTCAATGTGGCGAAACGCTGCATCGAGGACTATAAAAATGGAAATGATGTCGTTGTTGTACTTTCGGCAATGGGAAAGTATACAGATGTGCTGATTGATATGGCACGTGAAATTAATCCTAATCCGCCAAAACGTGAAATGGACATGCTTTTTACAACAGGGGAACAGCAGTCGGTTGCGCTTATGGCTATGGCTATGGCATCTCTCGGAGTTCCGGCAGTTTCTTTGAATGCATTTCAGGTAGCTATGCATACAACCTCTGTGTATAGTAATGCCAGACTTCAAAGGATAGATGCTGACAGAATCCGTAATGAGCTTGAACAGCACAAAATCGTAATTGTCACAGGATTTCAGGGAATTGATAAATTTGATAATTACACAACTCTTGGCCGTGGCGGTTCTGATACTACGGCAGTTGCAATTGCGGCATCAATGCATGCTGATCTCTGTGAGATATATACAGATGTTGACGGAGTATATACAGCAGATCCTAGGAAAGTAAAGAATGCAAGGAAACTTGATGTCGTGACATATGATGAGATGCTGGAACTTGCAACACTTGGGGCAGGAGTGCTTCACAATAGATCGGTTGAACTTGCCAAGAAGTATGGTGTGCGTCTTGTAGTACGTTCCAGTCTGAATGATCACGAAGGAACTGTCGTTAAGGAGGGAAATAAAATGGAGAAGATGATTGTCAGCGGTGTTGCTGCTGATACAGATGCTGCCAGAGTCGCAGTTGTTGGATTAAAAGATGAGCCAGGTATTGCTTTTAAATTATTCAATGAGCTTGCAAAACATAATATAAATATAGACATGATTCTGCAGTCGATCGGACGTAACGGCAAGAAAGATATTTCATTTACATGCAGTATTGAGGAAGCTGATGAAGCTGAAAAAGTTTTGACTGAAGCCATGGATTTCGAATCGATTGATGTTCGGAAGGATGTTGCAAAAGTATCAATCGTAGGCGCTGGAATGCAGAGCTCAGCAGGTGTTGCTGCTAAGATGTTTGAAGCACTTTATGATGCAAATATCAACATTCATATGATCTCAACGTCTGAAATCAGAATTACAGTATTGATAAATGAAAAGAATACCGAGCGGGCAATGAATGCTATTCATGATGCGTTTGATCTCGGACATGACAAGTAAAAATATTCATTGACAGCGCTTATGGATTAAATCCTGGCGCTGTTTTTTTTGTGAAAAATATCCGGGGGATGTGAAATCTGTTATAATAAAGACCGGCTGAATGATTTATACTAAAAAACTAAAATAAAAGCAGATTAAACCTTGAAATATGAATATTTGAGACTAAGCTTATCTGAGGTTAAAATTATATGAGATTAAGATTATTCCGATGTTAAGCTTATCTGAGGTTAAGTCTATCTGATATGATTATATAATGCGTAAAATTTTAACAATGAGAGAGGAGCAGATATGGAGGAAACAGCCAATATTATGAATCAGGATAAAAAAAATGTCTATAAGCGGCAGGATTATATAAGTTGGGATCAGTATTTTATGGGAATAGCAATTCTTTCATCTGCCAGATCGAAAGATCCACATACTCAGGTTGGAGCATGTATTGTTGGCGAGGATAACCGTATTTTATCTGTTGGATATAATGGTATGCCACAGGGATGTGAGGATGATGATATGCCATGGGGTCGAGATGGAAAACCTCTCGACAGCAAATATATGTTTGTCTGTCATGCAGAGCTTAATGCTATTTTGAATTATCGCGGAAGCCTTTCAAAAAAGGATGCGAAACTTTATGTGACACTTTTCCCTTGCAATGAATGTGCAAAAGCTATAATTCAGTCAGGAATCCGGGAAGTGGTTTATATGTCTGATAAATATGCTGAATCAGAAAGTACTATTGCTTCTAAAAAAATGTTTGAAATGACAGGTGTGAAATATAGACAATATAAAGTCGGGGAACGAAATAAGATCGGAAGAGCACACGTCTAACGCTAAAAATCTGACGGAAGGCGGTTTATCCGGAATTTGAGTATATAAAATTTGTATGGCAGAGGAAATGGAAAGGGATAATGATTCATGTATAAACGTATTATAGAAACAAACAGCAGTGAAGAAACATTTGAATTTGCAAAATCACTTGCTGAAAAAGCAGAGCCTGATGAGGTTTTTTGTCTTGATGGTGATCTGGGTGTTGGTAAAACTGTTTTTGCACAGGGTTTTGGGTATGGGCTTGGTGTAAGGGAACCTATGGCAAGTCCGACATTTACAATTCTTCATGAATATCATGAGGGGAAAATGCCGCTTTATCACTTTGATGTATATAGAATTGGAGATGTAGATGAACTAGAGGAAACAGGTTTTTATGATTTTATAAAGAACGGCGGTGTTACACTTATTGAATGGGCTGTGCAGATTGAAGAGGTTATACCGAAAGATGCAGTTCATGTGAAAATTGAAAAAAATATAAAAAAAGGATTTGATTACAGAGAAATAACAATAGAGAGGATATCAGATTTATAGCAACAGATTTGTGATGGCATGATTTATAAAGATGAATGAAAGACAGGGAAACAGGAAAATGAAATTACTCGGAATAGAAAGTTCAGGACAAACAGCTTCTTCTGCAATTATAGAAAATGATACTGTTCTGGCTGAGATGTCGGTCAAAACAAAACTCACACATTCGGAAATACTTCTTCCGATGATAGATGAAATAATAAAAAAATCAGGAATAGACATTACGGAAATAGATGCATTAGCAATAGCATCAGGACCAGGATCATTTACAGGACTCAGAATTGGCGCGGCAACTGTAAAAGGGCTGGGACTTGCTCTTGATAAACCTGTAGTTCCGGTAGAGACACTTGAGGGACTGGCATATAATATATGGAATGCAGAGACAATGGTTGTGCCACTGATGGATGCAAGACGTGGCGAGGTTTATTGGGCAGGATATGAATTTAAATGTGGAAAAATGAATGTAATATGTGAACCGGCTGCAGAAAAAATAGAAGAACTTATATCAAAAATAAATGAATCAGGAAAAGAAGTTACATTTTTAGGAGATGGTGCAAGTGCATTTCACGAAATGCTTGAAAAAGAAGTGACTGTGTCAAAATATTTTGCACCTGCATCCATGAATCTTCAAAGAGCGGCATCCGTTGCATCAAGAGGCCTTGAATTGATTAAAGAAAACAAAGCAGTTTCGGCAGATGAATTTGTACCTGTATATCTTAGAAAGTCACAGGCAGAGCGAGAAAGAGACAGAAAATGCCAGAAATAAAAGAAATCAGCCGAGATGATGAAAGAGAAATTTTAGAAATTGAAAATATTGAGGCGAAAAATTTTTCTCATCCATGGTCAAAAGAAACAATATGTGAAATGCTTAAATATGAATATAATCATTGCTTTGTAATGTGCAGCAAAGATTCAGAGGAAAAATCTGATGGGATATATGTATTTGGATATTTGATATATTCGATTGCTGCAGGGGATGCTGAACTTCAAAGAATAGCTGTAAGTGAAAAATGCCGCCGTGAAGGGTTTGGAGAGCAAATGATGGCAGAACTTTTTAATAAGCTGAAAGCAGAGAAAGCAGAACGTGTTACTTTAGAAGTGCGTATATCAAATAATGCAGCAATCATGCTTTATAAAAGTTTTGGTATGAAAAATATATTTGAAAGAAAAAATTATTACAGAAATCCCGAAGAAAACGCATTTATCTTTCAAAGAGTCTTCGGTGAAGAAGGGAATAAATAGATGATAGATGTATGTCTGCTGGGAACCGGTGGAATGATGCCTCTTCCATACAGGGCACTCACGTCGGCAATGATAAAGGTGAATGGAAGTTCAATTCTTATAGATTGTGGTGAAGCAACACAGATTGCGGTAAGAAGGCGAGGTTGGAGTTTTAATCCTATAGATTTGATAATGATTACGCATTTTCATGCAGATCATATAAGCGGACTTCCTGGAATGCTTCTGGCAATGGGAAATGCTGACAGAACGGAACCGGTAACAATAGTAGGACCGCCTGGAATTGAATATGTTGTAAAGAGTCTTCTTGTAATTGCACCAAGACTTCCGTTTGATATTAATTTTATTGAGTTAAAAGATGAACGCGGAGTACAGAAACTGAAATTTAATGATCTTGAAATCCATGCTTTTAAGGTAAATCATAATATGCTCTGTTTCGGATATAGTATTACACTTCCCAGAGCCGGTAAATTTGATGCAGCAGCGGCAAAAAATCTTGATATACCGGTTAAATATTGGCATGTTTTGCAAAAAGGCAGTGATGTTGAATTTGATGGTAAGAAATATACAAGCGACATGGTAATGGGAGAAGCACGAAAAGGATTAAAAATCACCTATTCTACCGATACGCGGCCAACCGAAGAAATTGAAGAAGAAGCAAAAAATGCGGATTTATTCATTTGCGAGGGAATGTATGGAGATGGAACTAAGGAGTCTGAAAAAAAGGCAAAAGAGAAAAAACATATGACAATGCAGGAAGCTGCTGCAATAGGTGCTGCAGCAAATCCTGTGGAAATGTGGCTTACACATTATTCACCATCGCTTGTTAACCCGCAGGATTATGAAAAAGATATTCAAAGTATATGTCCGCAGGCGAGGGTTGTTAAAGACAGGATGATGATGACGCTGGATTTTGAGGAAGAATAATCTTATATATAAATAATTAATGAAATCAAGAACAGAGGAAATACATATGAGTGAAAAAGAAGTAAAAATCTTAGGAATTGAATCATCATGCGATGAGACTGCTGCATCGGTTGTTGTAAATGGAAGACGGGTGCTTTCTAATGTAATATATACGCAGGTTCCAATCCACACTCTTTATGGAGGAGTTGTTCCGGAAATAGCATCTCGGGAACATGTTGCAAAGATTAATCAGGTAATAAAAAAGGCACTTTCGGACGCAAAAGTAACGTTAGATGAGTTAGATGCAATTGCGGTAACATATGGTCCGGGACTTGTTGGACCACTTCTTATAGGAGTAGGAACTGCAAAAGCTGTTGCATATGCAAAAAAAATACCTCTGGTTGGTGTGAATCATATTGAAGGACATATTTCTGCAAATTATATCAGAACAGATATTTCTCCGGATGCATCAGAAAAAACACTTAATGATCTTGAAGAAAAAAACATAATAGATGATGCGGCGGGTGGTGCAGAACCTCCATTTATGTGTCTTGTGGCATCAGGCGGTCATTCACATATTGTAAGAGTTGACAGCTATGCGAAATATACAATTATAGGGCGTACACATGATGATGCAGCGGGAGAAGCATTTGACAAAGTTGCACGGGCAATCGGACTTGGATACCCTGGAGGCCCTAAGATAGATAAATTAGTCAGAGAAGAGTCTGGTAATCCAAAAGCAATAGATTTTCCGAGAGCAGCAGTGAAAGATTTCAGATATGATTTTTCTTTCAGCGGCATAAAGTCAGCTGTTCTTAATTATTTAAATGGCTGTGCAATGAAAAACATTCCGGTTAACAAGGCTGATGTTGCAGCATCTTTTCAGCAGGCAGTAATAGATGTGCTGGCAGATAATACAATTCAGGCGGCACTTGACTATGGATGTAAAAGGGTGGCACTTGCCGGCGGAGTTGCGGCAAATACGCTTCTTCGTGAAACAATGAATGAACGTGCAAAGAAAAATGGACTTTCATTTACATGTCCTCCACTTATTTATTGCACTGATAATGGTGCAATGATTGGTGCAGCAGGATATTTTGACTATATAAATGGATCGCGTGCCGGCCTTGATCTAAATGCAAATCCGAACCTGAAAATTGGCGAAAGATAACAGAGAAAAGGCAAAAGATATAAAGCTGATAATAAAGACAGATGCAGATGAATGAAGACAGATAAAACCGGGGACTGTTGAATGGTTATAAGGTAAAAGAAAGATATGAGGATGATTTATAATGAATAAAATTACAGTTAAATCATGTTTAAAGCAGCATGTTTTCGAAGATATTGAAAGAATTGCAGCGACAGATATCCCCTGGGATGAGCTTTCTGGAAAATCAGTTATGATTACCGGGGCAGGTGGATTTATTGCATGTCACCTTGCAGAAACTATGCTGTATTTGAATGATACGAAAAATTTGAATGTTAAAATATTTGGACTTGTCAGAAATCTTGAAAGGGCACAAAAAAAGTATGGCAAACTTGTTGATAGAAGTGATTTTATGCTTATAAGGCAGGATGTGTGTGATCCGTTTGATTTTACAGAACTTGATGATTTAAAAATGGATTTTATTATACATGCAGCAAGTCAGGCTGATGCAAAGCACTTTGAAAATGATCCGGTCGGGACAATTCGTGCAAATCTTGTCGGTACAGATAATATACTTCAATATGCAAGAAAATGCTCAGCAAAAACACTTATAATATCTTCGCTTAAAACATATGGGAAAGTAACGGATGGACAACTGTCACTCAGGGAAGAAACTCAAGGATATCTGGATCCGGATCTTTATAAAAATTGTTATGCAGTCGGGAAGCGCGCAGCAGAAACACTTGGGGCATCATATGCACATCAGTATGGGATGCAGATAAAAATTGCTCGTCCAAGCTATATCTATGGAGCTTCCAGTCTTGATGATGATCGTGTGTGGGCACAGTTTCTGGCAAATGTTGTCAGACGCGAAAATATACTTTTAAAGTCCAGCGGAGCAGTATACAGAAGCTTTTGTTATGTGACAGATACAGCTCGTGCACTTTTCACAATCCTCCTGAAAGGAGAAAATATGCAGCCATATAATATTTCGTGTGAACTTGGAAAGATCGGAAGAGCACACGTCTTGTTACGATTCGTGAGTTTGCGCGGCTGTCTGCCGCAGCATTTCCAGATAGGAATATCAGTCTCAATTTTGAGAATAAAGCTGATGAAACAGAACCGGTACTTGATTTTTCCAAGGTGTCACCGGAAATTCTTAATCCTGAAAGACTGGAAAGACTTGGATGGAAAGCTGAAATGAGTATTACTGCGGGTATTCGTCAGGCGGTTGCGATATTAGAAGAAAAATGATAGTATGAAAATGTAAAAATAGGCTAATAATAGCAGGCGTAGTGGGTCTATTTTTAAATATGCAGAACAGAAATCATAAGAGGATAATGATTTGGCAAAAATAATAAAGGCATTGATTGCGGTTGCAGCAGCATTTATTTTGGTTTTTATTTTTCATGGGGCATATAAAGAATATAAAGCGGCATATAATCGTGAACTGACAGGAACATATACAGATTCAGGAAATGATATAATGGTTGTAATACCTGATGGAGCAACCGAGCGTCAGATAGCGGCAATTTTAAAGGCTGATGGACTGATAAAATATCCGTCGGCGTTTCAAAAAAGACTTAATGATTCCAAATATGACGGTAAACTTGTCGGAGGAACTTATAATCTTAATACTGGAATGAATACACTTGATATGATGAAAGCTATGGCAAAAACGGATGATGTTTCACCTGATGGAGTAATAGCTACACTTGTTGTTCCAGAGGGGTTTACGATAGATCAGATTGCTGAAAGATGTGAAAAGCAGAAAATATGTTCGGCAGAATCATTTATAAACGCAGTCAAATCGGTTACAAAAACAGATTTCTCATATCTTGCTGATGTTCCTGAGGGGGTTGATGTACGTTATAAGCTTGAGGGCTATTTGTTTCCTGCAACATATACTATATATAATAATACAACGGCAGCAGATCTTGTAGAACAGATGCTTGATACATTTAAGGCAAATTATACGTCGGAAATGCAGGCAGAAGCAGAGGGGATGGGATACACATCATATGATGTTATAACAAGAGCATCGATGATTGAACGTGAGGCAAAAATTGATGCTGAACGTCCGATGATAGCTTCAGTTATTGAGAATCGTCTGAAAAATAATATGTTGCTGCAGATTGATTCAACTGTTCTTTATGCTGTAACAGATGGAAATTATGATAAAGCAACGGTGACAGATGCAGATACAGCAGAAGAATCATCTTATAATACATATCTTAATAAAGGACTTCCGGCAGGACCTATATGTAATCCCGGAACAGCATGTATAAATGCAGATCGGAAGAGCACACGTCTGAACTGTACTAAGTCCTTCTCCTACAAAATTCTTGTTTTATCATGTTATAAATAAAAATACGGGGGAACATGGATTTTTTGAAACACAGGAAGCTTTTACAGCATCATTTGAAAACGGAGATACAGGAGTGACGGCAGCTACATGGGCTTCGGAAAATGATGCATCTACTGAAGATAATAAAGCAGATTAATACTTGTAAGTTGCCGTCAGTGGACGGTTGGAATATATGTCTTAGGAGGATTGTTCGATGAGAAATTTTGAATTTACAGCCAGAAATATCGGGCGGGAGCGTTATCTCACATATACAATGGGTGATGATACGGAGCTTGATGAAGATACACTTGATTATCTGGAAGAAAACGAAGTTCCTGAACTTGTAAAAGTGATGTTTGAGCAGGATGATGACTATGATTATCTTACTTATGATATTTCAGAAAAGATATCACTGGCGGATTTCGCAGGTAATTCAGTTAAAGAGGAAACAGTATTGAAGATTCTTCGAAATGCAGCACTTACAATGATAAGCTGCAAAGAACAGGCAATACATCTTTCTTATCTGCTGCTTAATAGAAATTTTACATATATAGACCCGAAGTCACTTGCAGTTCAGTTTTTATGTCTGCCGGTTGAAAGCAAGAGCCTTCTTTCAGTTGAATTTAAAGGATTTGTGAGACAGATTCTGGCAAATTTAATATACGATGTTGAAGAAAATCTTTCTTATGTCGGACAGCTCCTGACTTATATTAACGGAGACGGATTTAATCTGCGCGGACTTATAGGACTTACAGAAGCATTGATGCAGGATGCGGGAATAACATATGAAGAAGAAAAGAAAATCCAGATTGATGGAAGCGATGCAGAAGTAGTGGAAGATTCAAATTCTGAAGAAACAGAATCAGATTCACAGACAATATCTGATTTTATGGCAGATCTTGAATCTGGAAGTGGAAAATTTCCGGAAATTGGTGATGATGAAGATGAGACAGATGAAGAGGCAGGTTATGATGAAATAAGCGTTTCAGATGCTGATAATATTGATAAATCAAGTGAAACAGAAGATGATGAAACAGAAGATGCAAATGAAAACATTGTTTCAATAAAAGATAATGAATCAGATCAGGATAGTGAGACCATAAAATCCGTAACAGAATCATTAATAGAAGTAGATGATATTCAGGCAGATGAAGAAAATCTAAATGACGATTTGGAAAATGATCTAGAAGAATCTGAAGATGAAATTGAATCCGAAGAAGAAACAGAAGAAGAAACAGAAGAAGAAACAGAAGAAAACAGTGCACAGCATAAGCCTGAATCAATGGATGAGATAAAGGCAAGACTTGAAGAACTTGTAAATGCAAAGAATGGTGATGCACTTGATAAATCACGAATTGCAATGCAGAAAACTATAAAGGTGAGCCGTGCTGCACTGATACATAATGCAGAAGAGGAAGAAGCTGAGAAGCATGAGGCTGAAAGACTTGCAGCAGAAAGGGCAAAGGTAGCTGAAGAAGCATCAAAAGCATCAGAAGAAAGCGCGGTTAAGGTAACTGTTGCTGATAATAGTGTGACTGACACGATTATTGAAACATCAAGGAATGCAGATGAACGTAAGAATATTGTTACAGAAGATATAGCAGATGTTGAAAAGAAAGATACGCCGGTAATAAAAACAGTATCGGATAGTTCAGCAGAAAACGATACATCTTCATCAGCTGTTACAAAGCCTGGTAATATTCAGATAAATCCATATCTTGTTCGTGTTAATACAGGGGAGAAAACGATTATCAATAAATCACCATACCGTATAGGTAAAGCCTCAAGAGGAGTAGATTATCATGTAAGTGGAAATGGTGCTATAAGCAGGCAGCATGCGGTTATCATCAGAAAGGGAGATGAATATTATATTAAGGATAATAAATCAACAAACCACACATATGTAGATGATATAAAGGTGGAAATTGGAGAAGAAAAGCTTCTTTCTGATAAATGTTCGATTCGTCTTGGAGATGAAGAATTTACATTTAGAATTTAGTGAATATTTAACAAAAATATTTTTAAATAGAGTTCGGATGTGGAAGGGAAATATATAATAGAGAGGGAGAATTTATGGCAAAAAATTATGTAATGAAAAAAAATGAACAGGGATATACAATGAACGCCATGCTTGAGGAATCAGATGAATTAGATGCTGCATTAGTTGAACTGCTGCATGGAAATCATCACCCTGGAATCCCTGAGATTGGAGTCTCTGGAAAAAATGGGACAAGGAAGATTACAGCATCAACAGCTCTTCCGATGACGCTTCGTCAGTTTATGAACGGAACAATGAATCGTGTGCAGGTGCTTTTGCTGCTTCGTAATATTTCTGAGATACTTCTTACGGCAGTGCAGAATTTTCCGACAAAGGAACTTGTTCTTGATTTAGATGCTGTATTTATAGATCCGAATTCGCTGGCAGTGAATATTTTTGCTTGTCCGGTAAATGCAGAGAAAAGGCCACTTACAAACGAAGAGACTGCAGATTTTTTGCGAAATATTGTTTCTCATATATTCTATAGTGCAAATGATCAGGATAATTATGTCATGAAGGTTTTGAATGCAATTAATTATCAGGGGTTTGATCTTGGACAGGCAAAAGGATTATTTGAATTTATGGTCGGTCAGCAGCTTGGAAATCTGCCTCCTGTTGCATATGCACCTGCAATTAAACCTTTAGTTGAAGAATATGAAAGTGTGTCATCGGAATTACAGCCGGCAGTTTCAGAAGAGGAGATACCTGTGCCTCAGCCGGCAGTTTCAGAAGATGAAGCACCTG
>CALMUC010000238.1 GCA_937872845.1 uncultured Lachnospiraceae bacterium
ATATTTTTAGTTTCAAAATATTTTTTCGGGAGGTTTTTATGGACGAGAACAATCAGAACACGTACTTAAATCAAGGATATCCTCAGCAGCCTGACCCTAATCAGACTTATAACCAGAATTCTGGATATCAGCAGGCAGATCCAAATCAGGGTTATAATCAGAATTACAATCAAGGATATAATCAGGGCTACAGCCAGCAGAATGCATCTTATCAACAATATCCTGAAATCAATCGTTATCAGGATTTACCATCATATCATAACTATTTAAGTGCTATTGTTGGATATATGGGAATTATTGGTCTCATTATTGCTGTTTTAGCTGTTCCTTCATATGAAAGAACAGATTACCTGAAATATCATCTTAATCAGTCAATAACACTGCTATTATTCAGCTTAATCAGTATTATACCGATTCTTGGCTGGTTCTGGTCTATATTCATACTTGTATGCTATGTCATGGCTATAATTTATGCAGTAAAGGGTCAACAGAGAAGTGCAACATTCTTTGGTAATATTGGTCATTTTATTAAATAGCATATATTAGAATATTAAGGCATTTAGATTCATTTCAGAAATTATGGAACTCAATTTTGATTCTGAAATTATTTTATAATTTATTTCCGTATAAAAAAACTGTGAAATAATGAGAAATCATTGTTTCACAGTTTTTTATTTGTTTTCATATATTATTTTATGCTCGACTCATATCTATTGTGCTGTATTTAAATATTATATGTATTCTCTTTATGTATTATTCTCTTTATGTATTATTCTCTTTATGCACTACTTTATATTTACAAAGCAGAAAATATATTCCGATTATAACAGCAAAAACACTTATCACCTGCGATGTTGAAAAGATTCCGATTCTCCCCCGTATGCTGTCACCTCTGAATAACTCAATTATAAATCGGAAAACTGCATAGAGAATAACATAAATTGAAAGTTCCATACAATGCAGCTGCTTTCTCGGGTGAATGAATCCAAGAAAAAATACAACAAGAATAAAATCAAAACATGCTTCGATTAACTGTGTCGGAATCAGCGGCACACCTGCCGGTGCTTCCAACGCATCTGCAGGGAATCTGACACCAATCCACGAATCTGTTGGTCTTCCATAGCAGCATCCTGCGAGAAAGCATCCTATTCTGCCAAACCCCGCAAATAGTGAAATGGATGGCACTAAAAGATCATAATAATCACAAATATCTAATTTGAATGCTTTTGCCGAAATATAAAAAGATATAACAGCACCAAAAAGTCCGCCGTAAAAAACCATACCACCACAGATGTACTTATTTATAAATGCTGCAGGATACTGAAATAAACACTTTATATCCTTCATAAAATATGGCAGCACTGTCAAAATGTATACCAATTTTGCACCGATCAGTGTGCATACACCTGCAAGTCCAAAAATATAAAGGACATTCTGCTGTTTTTCATAATCTTTTCTTGAACGCCACAATATAAGTAAAATAGCCAGAATACATCCCACAAACGCCATAAGTCCATAAGATGAAATAATTCTATTAAAGATTTTTATATACGGATGCATTTATAAACGGGCATGTATCCCTCTCCTTTAATAAGATAAACTTGATGATAATGATGACACACATGCTGCACATGCTATAAAAATAAGCAATGAAAGTGAAGCACCTATTATTGAAAGCACAAGTCCGGCTGTTGCTAAACCACCGCGAAATCCATTCTTTTTTGCAACTGCGGCAAGGATAATACCCACAATTCCGCAAATAATCCCAATCCATTCAACTCCCAGAGCAAACCAGAATACAACTGAAATTATTCCAAGAACAAGGCTTGCAACAGCTAATCCTTTACCTGGCTCCTGTGAATTATATCCATTCTGTTGTGGCTGATATCCTCTCTGATTTGGATTATATCCTCCCTGATTCGGATTATATCCTCCCTGATTTGGATTATATCCTCCCTGATTTGAATTATATCCTCCCTGATTCGGATTATATCCTCCCTGGTTCGGATTATATCCTCCCTGATTCGGATTATTATTATTTTTTTCCTGTTCCATATAATCACCCCATATATTTTAGTTATGTTAAATCCTACTGTTTTGTACCACGTTTAACTTTGAGTCTGGACATTGCACGCTGAAGACTTGCTTCTGCAAGAACATATTCCTGCATGCTCTTTTTTTGAAGCATTTTTTCTCTTGCTTCTTCTTTTGCAAGTTCAGCTCTGTTTTCATCTATTTCTTCAGGATGCTCTGCCGAATTTACAAGAACAAGTACATCTCCATTTTCAATTCTCATCATCCCTTCTGAAACTGCTGCATATCTATCAGAACCGCCTGCCTCACGATATCTGAGAACACCCGGTACTATGGCAACAACTTCATTTCTATGTCCTGCCTGCACGCCATATTCTCCATCAAATATCGGAATTACAAGATTTTCAAGTTCTCCGGTATAAAATGTATTATCTGATTCATAAATTCTTGCGTGAAATGTATTCATTATAATCACCACGCCTTTCATCTCTATCCAGTTTATTCCTTAGCAAGCTGTTCTGCTTTTTTTACAGCATCATCAATTGTTCCGACATTATAAAATGCATTTTCAGGCAAATCATCATATTTTCCGGAAAGAATTTCCTTAAATCCACGTACAGTTTCAGATACCGGAACATATACCCCCGGAATACCTGTAAATTTCTCTGCAACATACATTGGCTGTGACATAAAACGTATCATTTTTCTTACCCTTGTAACAACAGATTTATCCTGATCTGACAATTCATCCAAACCAAGAATTGCTATAATATCCTGAAGTTCATTGTACTTCTGAAGATATTCCTGAACTTTTCTTGCAACCTGATAATGTTCTTCTCCAACTATATCAGGCTCAAGTATTCTTGAAGTCGACTGCAATGGATCAACTGCAGGATATATACCCTGCTCAGCAATTTTACGTGATAAAACCGTTGTTGCATCAAGATGTGTAAATGTTGTTGCCGGAGCCGGATCAGTCAGGTCATCTGCAGGAACATAAACTGCCTGTACCGATGTTACTGAACCCTTATATGTTGATGTGATTCTCTCCTGAAGTGCGCCCATCTCTTCTGCAAGTGTCGGCTGATAACCGACTGCTGATGGCATACGTCCAAGAAGTGTTGATACCTCAGAACCCGCCTGAACAAAGCGGAAAATATTATCAATAAAAAGAAGTACATCTCGATGCTGGACATCCCGGAAGTACTCTGCCATTGTTAATCCTGTAAGTGCAACTCTCATACGCACTCCCGGCGACTCATTCATTTGTCCGAATACCATGGCTGTCTTATCTATTGTTCCGCTTTCCTTCATTTCATTCCAAAGATCATTACCCTCACGGGAACGCTCTCCGACACCGGTAAAAATCGAATAACCGCCGTGTTCCATTGCCACATTGTGAATCAATTCCTGAATAAGAACTGTTTTTCCGACACCGGCTCCTCCGAAAAGACCAATCTTTCCACCTTTTTCATATGGTTCAAGAAGATCAACTACCTTTATTCCTGTTTCAAGAATTTCTGCGGTCACATTCTGTTCTGCAAATGCAGGTGCTTTTCTATGTATCTCCCATTTTTCAGCATCTTCAGCAATTTCTTCTTTTCCATCAATCGGCTTTCCCAATACATTAAACATTCTGCCAATTGTTATATCTCCAACCGGTACTGAAATTCCTTTTCCGGTCGCTGTTACATCCATGCCTCGCCGCAATCCCTCACTTTGTGACAAAAGAATACATCTTACTCTTTCTTTTCCCAGGAGCTGTGACACCTCCATTACATGTGTCACACCATCAAGTTCAACGCTCAGTGCTTCTCTCAGCTTTGGCACCGATCCTTTTTCAAATAACACATCTACTACAGGTCCTGAAATCTGTACTATCTTCCCATTACTCAAGTCCGGCTGCCTCCCTCAATTTCTTTTTCTTTTCTGCTTTCGCTCCCGCTGCAACTTCTGTAATTTCCTGTGTTATTGCAGCCTGCCTTACACGATTATATTGTGCTGAAAGTTCCGACAACAATTCCTCTGCATTTTTGTTTGCCGAACTCATTGCATTCATACGAGCATTCTGTTCTGCAGAAAAACTGTCTACAAGTGCACCATATACAAATCCAGCAACATAACTCGGAATAAGGTGATGCAGAACATCATTTACAGAAGGATAAAATTCATAATCCCCTGCGTCTTTTCTCTGCAGATTTGTACGTGACAACATAAATTCATCATCATCTTCTACAAACTGTTTTCTCTTAAACGGAAGCAATTGTTCTGTATGAACTGCAGATACAAGTTCATTCTCCATGTCACTGTAAATTACACGAATTTCATCAACTCTTCTTTCATTATATTCCTCCAAAAGCCGTGCAGTTATTTCACGTGCACGATTAAATGTAGGATTCTGCGCTGTATAAAGAAATGACTGTGTTATCGGAATATTATGCTTTTGAAAATAATGCCTTCCATACTCCCCTACAACAAAAAGTTCCACATTTTTATGCTTCTGAAGTGCCATCTCTGCTTCATGAAGAATATTATAGTTGTAAGCTCCGGCAAGACCTTTATCCGCCGTAATTATCAGATATGCATATTTTTCTCCTTCTTTTCTTCCTGTTTCAGGATAAAAATAATGAGAATTTACATCTCCGACATTTTGAAAAATTCTCTTAATCTCTTCTTCTATTAAATGAAAATATGGTCTTGTTTTATCAAGATCTGCCTTTGCCTTCCGCATTTTTGTAGAAGAGATGAGATACATGGCATTCGTAATCTTCT
>CALMUC010000239.1 GCA_937872845.1 uncultured Lachnospiraceae bacterium
TCTGGAAAAAGCATTAGATCTTCTTATGATATCGAAATATTTAGAGAGAATAGGAGATCATGCAGTTAACATTGCACAATGGGTTATTTTTATGGTGACCGGCGTACTCGAAGGAAATACAAAGTAATAGTTTGTACGGAGGCATTATGACAAAAAAAATATTTAAATATATGGAAAGTGTAATTCTTTTTTCACTAATTGGCGGATTTACGGCAATTCTTTTACTTTTTTACAGTTATTACGGAAATGTTCAATTGAGACAGTTAAAGACAGAAGCGGAATTTGCATCGGCTGGAGTGGAAAAAGAAGGAATTTCATATTTAACAAAATTATCGCTTGATAATACAAGAGTTACACTAATAGATAAACGCGGAAAAGTACTTTATGACAACTTTGTAAATCCTGAAAATATGAGTAATCATCTCAACCGTGAGGAAGTAAAGGAAGCGATGAAAAACGGAGAAGGAGATAGTATCAGATATTCTGGAACGATTATGAAAGATATGCTTTATCATGCTCATAGATTATCTGATGGATCAATACTTCGTGTTGCAGAATCAAGAGATACGGTATTTAATATCGTAATGGGAATGCTGATTCCTATGATCTGGATTCTGGTCGGACTTGTGATTCTGAGTTATATAGTGGCATCAAAAGTGGCAAAAAAGATAGTTGATCCATTAAATAAAATCGATCTGGAAAATCCCTTGGAAAATAATGAAGATTATGAAGAGATAACACCATTTTTGCATAGAATATATGCTCAGCAGAAAAAAATAGAAGAACAAAATAAGCTGCTTAAACACACCGAAGATGATTTAAGTGTTATAGCAGATAACATGGCAGAGGGACTTATTATTCTGAATGAAAAAGGAATTGTGAAAAATATTAATGAAAAGGCAAAAAATCTGATAGGTACGGAATATGACTGTTCAGGAATGGATATTATGGAACTGGAAAGGCGAACAGATTTTCAAAAAATTCTGGAAAAAGGTACAGAAGGAAAACAGGGAAAAACGATTCTTACATATGGTGGAATTCATTATCAGATTGACATTTCTCCAATTTTGGAGAATGATAAACTTACAGGGATGGTAGTGCTTTTTGTAAATATAACAAATTGAAAGTTCTGAAACTGTCTTGAAATAAAAAAATTAACGAAAGTTTATATTGAAAAAATGAATTATGACAGCAGGAAAAATTTTATAACGGCCGGAATATTGACAACTATGATTATTGCTTTGATGGTTGCAGCTGTAGAAATTTCAGGAGAAAAAGAAATATTGTTTCCAGAGATTGCTGCAATTGCAACCGGAAATCTTCTCAATTTTAAAAGAAGCTGGAATGTAAGCCCTATGCAGATGATTTTATTTATAACTGCAGGGGCATTTTCAGGTCTCGGAATTGTTGCATTTTTTCCCGGGTCGTTTATATTGCAGTTCATAACGGCATTTGTTTTGAGTCAGATTATGCTGATGATCTCAGGCACAACTTTTGCACCAATGATATCTGCAGTTGTGCTTCCGGTTGTTTTGCAGACAAAATCAATTATTTATCCTATTTCGGCTTTTGTATTTACAACCTTAATTGTAATTGTCAGAATTACTTTTGAAAAAAAAGATATAAGACCGCGTGAAAAATCTGAAATAAACAGAGATGAAATATGTTTAACAAGAAGAAGTGTTGAGATTTTGATCAGAGCATTGATTGTTTTCATTGTTGCATCTGCCGCAATACATCTGAATATAGTTTTTGTCTGTGCACCACCACTTCTTGTTTTTTTTACAGAACTTTCAAATAATTCTTCAGGTAAAACGTTCAAAGAGACTGTAAAAATTATTGTATTCATGACAATTTGCGCATTTGACGGAGCAGTACTTAGATATATATTAAGTATGAAATTTTTATTATTGCCTGCATTTACAGCAGCAGTTGCAGTTATGGTTTATATTGTTGTGACATATATTTTCAAAATGTACCTTCCGCCAGCTGGAGCAATAACACTTCTTGCTTTTCTTATTCCTGAAGGATCAGTTATCTCATATCCTTTTCAGATTCTTGCAGGAGTTGTGTTTTTTGCAGTTGTGATAAATATTAAAGAAAAGTGTAAAAATAAGGTTGAAAATATAAAATCTAAGCGAGAATTTGATATAGAAAATTTATGAATTTAACTTTTCTGTTTCAAAAATTCATCAATCTGATTAAATACTGTTTTCATAAGACGATTTCTTGCTTCGTTTGATGCCCATGCTATATGCGGAGTCATTATCAGACGGTCTTTATGTGAAATTTTCAGCAGAGGATTGTCACAGCTAATTGGCTCAGAATCAAATACATCAAGACCTGCACCGGCAATTATTCCTTTTTCAATAGCATTTGCCAGATCACTTTCAATAATTATCGGTCCGCGACTTACATTAATTAGAAAGGCATTTTTCTTCATTTGAGAGAGTGTTCTTTGGTTTATAAGATGCATAGTAGCGTCATTCAGAGGAGCATGTATAGAAATCACATCACTTGTTGAGAGAAGTTCATCTAGTTTGACTTCTTTATATATCAAATCATGATTTTTACCGGAAGTTGAATAATATATTATATTACATCCAAATGCACCTGCAACTTCAGCAACACGGTGGCCTATTGTACCAAGGCCTATTATGCCCCAGGTTTTGCCTGAAAGTTCACTGAAAGGAAGTCCAAAATGTGTAAAACATCTGGTATCCGAATATTTGCCGCTTTTTACATAATCATCATAATACGGAAGTTTTTCATACAAGCTGAAAAATAATGCAAATGTATGCTGTACAACGGATTCGGTAGAATATCCGGCAACATTTCTCCATTCGATATTATTATCTGAAAGAAATTTTTTATCAAGATTATTTGTACCTGTAGCAGTTACCGAAACAAGTTTTAACTTTGATGCACTGCCGCAGGTTTTTTTATTTACAGGAACTTTATTCAAAATAAGAATATCAGCATCTATAACTCGTTCAGGCATATCTTCCGGTGATGTGTAGTCATATTTGATGACCTCTCCAAATGTATTAAAAATAGATAAATCAGTGTCATAACCTAAAGTTTCTCTGTCAGGGAATACAATTTTCATATAAAACGCCTCTCTTTATGATGTAATGTGACAAAAATATATCTGCTTGCTGTAGATGATAAAGCAGTGTCTTCTATAAAAAAACAGTATAACATAGAAATTTCAATGACTGAAACTTTTAACTTTTAGAAAATCGGCGGTGGCAAAAATAATGTTTTTAACGGAAAAATAAATGCTGAACTATATAAATGTCGGTAAAAATTTATAAAAATCAAGAGTATTCATACAGAATGCAGAAAAAATCAGAAATATGTTACCATGATATCAGCATAAATGATATTATGATGATGGTTGCTCAAAGTCAAAAGGCTTTTCCTGCAAGAAATAACTTTTTTTGTTTTTTGATATTTGTAAACTTCTAATGGCTGTAAATTCAACACTTTTAATCGTCAAAGTAAAATATTGATTTAGTAATAATAATGGAGGTCAGGCAGAGTAAATTATGAATAAAACTATAGAAGATATGATTGAAAGAAGAAGCTGCAGAAAGTATAAAACCGATATGGTTGACAGAGATAAAATTAATGAAATAATAAATGCCGGATTATATGCAGCAAGCGGAAGGGGAAAACAGGGAACAATAATTATCGCAGTAACAAATGAAATTTTAAGAGATAAGCTTTCTGAGTCAAATAGAAAGATAGGCGGATGGGATGAAGGGTTTGATCCATTTTACGGGGCACCGGTTGTTTTGATTGTGCTTGCTGAAAAGAGTAACCCTACAGCGATTTATGATGGAAGTCTTGTAATGGGAAATCTTATGCTGGCAGCACATTCACTTGGTGTAGGGTCATGTTGGATTCATCGCGCAAAAGAAGAATTTGAGACAGAAGATTACAAGGAGTTTTTAAAAACTCTTGGTGTTGAGACTGAATATGAGGGGATTGGACATTGTATTCTTGGATACCCGGCAGAAACTTTCGCAATTCCGCCAAAAAGAAAAGATGACCGGGTGTTTTTTGTAGAATAGCTTTAAAAGATATGAATGTTTTTAGGAATACTAATAGTTCTTAAAGATATGAAGGGGTTTAAAGACAAATATATGGAAGAAAATAAAATTTTACAGGACTGTGACTGGAAATATAGTTCTGAAAAAATGAAAGTATATCATGATACAAGGTGGTGTAAGCCTGTTCATGATGACAAAGAGCTTTTTGCAATGCTTATTCTTGAAGGAGCACAAGCTGGACTTAGCTGGTCAACAATAATAGATCGTGAAGAAAATTATAGAAAAGCATTTGAAGGATTTGATCCTGAAAAAATTGCTGGATATGATGAAGCAAAGGTAAGTGAGCTTCTTATGAATGAAGGAATCATTAGAAATAAATTAAAAATCCGGTCTGCAATAAAAAATGCTTCAGCTTTCTTGAAAATAGAAGATGAATTTGGATCGTTTGATAATTATATATGGGGATTTACAGGTGGCAAAGTTATTGATAATCATATAAAAAAGACTGAGGATATACCGGCTGAATCGAAATTATCAAGAAAAGTAAGCATGGATTTGAAAAAAAGAGGTTTTACATTTGCAGGACCTGTAATTATTTATTCCTATTTAGAGGGAATTGGAATAATAAATGATCATATAGAAACATGTATTTTCAGATAAGTGTCTGGCAGTACCATGATAATAAAGAACTTATGACATGGTATAAATGCTGAATCATAAGTGACAGGTCATAGATAAGAGAATATGTTTGAATTATGAAAGGTGATCTTAATAATATGAAAAGACTTTTATTTATACTTTCAGTTCTCCCGGCTGTTGTTATTTTTTTAGTTATAATCAGCAAGGATCATGAAAATAAAGAAAAAGGATTTTTATTTGGAATATTCGGACTGGGAGTTGCTTCTGCTTTGGTAGCTGCTATTGTTGAATTAACACTTTCACCAATACAGCTTATCTTTTCATATAATTCTGTAATTAAAGACCTTGTTGATAATCTTTTATTGATCGCTTTGCCGGAGGAAATGGCAAAATTCGGAGCCATGGCACTCATAACATGGAATAATAAAAGGTTTAATTCAACATATGATGGAATTGTTTATGCAGTTTGTTCTTCACTTGGATTTGCTACGATTGAAAATATTATATATGTATTCTCTGACGGCGGGTCTCTGGTGACGGCAATAGTAAGAGCAGTTCTTACTGTACCGGGGCATGCAATGTGGGGAATTATATGGGGATATGGATATGGAATTGCAAAGTTCAGGTCAGTAACGAATAGCAGAAATGTAAAGGGACCTGTTATAAATGCTTTGCTTATTTCTATCGCCTGTCATGGTATGTATGATTTTTTTATCAATTATTCATTTATAGGATTAGGTATAGATGTGGTAATGATTATTCTGAGCTATATTTTTGTTTTTCGAAAAGTCAGTGAAGCAGCAAGAAATGATATAGAATTTATAAGATTCATGCCTGCATTTTATCCGAATTATTCATATCAGACATATATTCCGTTTGTAGGAAGGCAGACATTTCATACGGATAATCAATATTTTGGACAAAACTCGCCATATTTGCAACCGTTTTCACAAAACAGCTGCCAACAACGTAACCAGTATTATCAACCGGGTCAAAATGCAAACATGAACCAATATCCGGAACAGAATCAGTATTATCAACCGGGTCAGAATATAAACATGAACCAATATCCGGAACAGAACCAGTATTATCAACCGGGTCAGAATATAAATATGAACCAATATCCGGAACAGAACCAGTATTATCAACCGGGTCAGAATATAAATATGAACCAATATCCGGAACAGAACCAGTATTATCAACCGGGTCAGAATATAAATATGAACCAATATCCGGAACAGAACCAGTATTATCAACCGGGTCAGAATATAAACATGAATCAATATCCGGAACAGAACCAGTATTATCAACCGGGTCAAAATGCAAACATGAACCAATATCCGGAACAGAACCAGTATTATCAACCGGGTCAGAAAATGCACCAAAACAGATATTAATATAAATCCCAAAGATAAAAAATGAACCTGCTCATCTCAAGTAAACAGGTTCAGATAGAAAATATATGTACCGGATCAGAGAACGGTTTCTCCAACATCAATTGTAACAGCGGTGTCAAAAGAAGTGCCAATCTGCTCCTGTACTTTTTTTTGAATTAGAATTTTGAAATATTCATCTGAATATTGAAAATCAAAAGGAATCAAAACATCGAAAATCAAGCGGGTTGAATTTTGTTTCGGAACAATCCTGAAATCATGAATTGTAACACGTGTGTCAATTTCATTTATGATTTTTTCAACTTCTTTTTTGTATCTGGCAACTTTTGGATTCCTTGTATCAATAGGATCCATATGTATGACAGCCTGACAGCCGAGGTCTTTTTGCAGCTGATGTTCAGCTTCATCAATGACAGAATGTATTGGAATAAGTGAGCAATCTGATTCAACTTCGGCGTGAAGACTTATCATAAGTCGTCCCGGACCATAGTCATGAACAATAAGATCATGCATTCCAAGAATCTCCGGATATGATAAAACAATTTCTTTGACCCGTTTAATAAATTCTTTGCTTGGAGGATTGCCAAGAAGAGGACTTATGGTTTCTTTCGCCGAATGAATCCCGCCATATGCGATGAAAAGAGCAACGACAAGACCACATGGCGCACTTAAACGAAGACCTGTAAAGTGTTCAATAAGAGTGGTTATCAGAACAACAGAAGTTGTAATAGTGTCTGAAAAACTGTCAGTAGCAGTTGCTTCAAGAGTCGGAGAAGAGATTTTTTTACTGAGGCTGTGATTATAGAACCACATATAAAACTTTACTATGATAGAAAAAATAAGGACAAATATTATTACCATATTAAATGTTACATTTCCGGGATGAATGATCTTCTGGATAGAATCAATAAAAAGCTGATATGCCATAATAAGAATTATGCATGATACAATCAGTCCGGCGATGTACTCAATTCTGCCATGACCAAACGGGTGTTCAGTATCGGGTTTTTTTTCGGAAAGGCGAAAACCAAGAAGTGTTACTATAGATGAACCGGCATCAGAAAGGTTGTTAAAGGCATCTGCAGTTATAGAAAGGAAGCCTGATAAATGTCCGACAATAAATTTACTTGTAAATAGTATAATATTAAAAAAAATTCCGACAATTCCGCATAATATTCCATAAATAGTTCTTTGCTTTTGATCTGAATCTTCTTTATTAATAAAAATATGAGACAAAAAAGTCAGCATATATATCCTCCCAGTTTATTAATATACCTTAGATATTGTAACAGTTTTATAAATTATAAGAAAGCTTAATATTATGTGAGCTTTATTTCAGTTTCATTTCAGTTTTATGATTTAATATCATGTTCAAATAATTTTATTTTAAAACATCAGAATATTTATGTTCTATTATGAGGAGGGTGATATATATGAAGAATTTTGGAAATAAAGCACTGACTATTGTTCTTGCATCAACTCTTGCGGCCGGAACTGCAGGAATAGGTACCCTTACTGTTCTTGCTGCATCTGGAAATAGTAAGAATTCATATAAAAGTGTTTCGGCATCTGTAACAAATACAGGTGATTCGTCTGAGAACCAAGGTAATACAAGTGATTCGGGGAAATCATCAGGGAATATTCCGCCAGAAAAGCCGGGTGAAAATAGTGGTAATAGCGGGGAAACATCTGGTGCGGAACAATCGGGGCAGGAACCAGGCAAAAGTACAGCTGTAACATCATGGAATGCAGCAGCTGAGATTTCAAAAGATACAGAAACAACAGATGAGAAATATGATTCAACCGGTACAGATGAAAATTCAGTTCATGTGTCAAGTGGAAATGTAATTTTAAATAATGCGTCTGTGACAAGAACAAATTCAGACGAAACAAATAGTGATAATTCGAGTTTTTATGGTGTCGGAGCAGCTATATTAAATACAGGAGGAACATTAAAAGTAAATGGTGGTGAAGTCACAACTGATGCAAATGGAGGAGCTGGTATTTTTTCATATGGTGATGGCGTGACATATGCAAAAGGTGTGACAATAAATACTTCTAAAGATTCATCTGGAGGTATTCATGTAGCGGGAGGAGGAACACTTTATGCATATGGTCTTGATGTTACGACCCAAGGTGGCAGCGCGGCCGCAATACGTAGTGACCGTGGCGGAGGTAAAATGGTTGTTGATGGTGGAACATATACATCAAATGGTTCTGGTTCTCCGGCAATTTACAGCACAGCGGATATAGCTGTAAATGATGCAGCACTTACCGCTAACGGCTCTGAGGGTGTATGTATTGAAGGGAAAAATTCAGTTCATTTATATAACAGTACTTTGACAAGCAATATGTCGGATAACAGTCAGAATGATACAACGTGGAGTGTTATTGTGTATCAGAGCATGTCTGGAGATTC
>CALMUC010000240.1 GCA_937872845.1 uncultured Lachnospiraceae bacterium
TAATCTTTCTTGATAATAAAATAGAGGGAAAATGTGAAAATCTGGGAATAATGAAACCTGATACATTTTTTCAGACAGAGCAGGCAAACGATATAGATGCTGTGTTTATTGCAGCGGGTGCACAGAAAACCCTGAATATTATGATAAATACTCTTCGTGCACATAATGTCTCAAATATATATATGATGCATGATATTGCAGGCAAGAATAAATTAACGTTATTTGATGATGGAAAACCAATTGCATCAAGATTAAGAAAGATCAGATTTGATGATAAGAAGCCGACACTGCCTTATATGGAAATACCAATTACTGATAAGTGCAACCTGAATTGTAAAGGCTGCTTATTTGCATGTAGCGAAAAAGATGAATCAGAGGACATTCCAGCAGACGATATCGTTTCAGATATGAAAAGAATGTCAGAACTGTTTTACGATATTCCATGGATTAGAATCCTTGGCGGAGAGCCACTTATGCATCCAGCGATTCTTAGAATACTGGAAAATGCGCGGAATATCTATAAGGATTCAGAAATAGATCTTTGTACAAATGGGCTTTTGATTCCAAAGCTTTCAGACACATTTTTTGAGCAGATAAAAAAGTTGAACATAACAGTTCATGTTTCCGGATATAAACCTACATATGGGATACTTGACAGTATTGATGAACGACTTAAAAAATTCGGATTGAATTACACAGTACTCAGAAGGGACGAATTCCTAAAATACTATACTACTGCTCCTGACAATGACATGATGGCAAATTTCAGAGACTGTATTGCATCAGGATGCCGTGAACTTTATAGGGGAAGACTGATGAGGTGTTCTGCAGCGATAGCGTTCGATAAACTTAACGGGCAGTATGGTACTGATTATAAGGTGGTTAAGGATATTGATTGGTATGATATATATGATCCAAAATTTGATGCTATGAAAATAAGTCAGGAATTAAATAGATGTTCGCACATCTGTAAATATTGTGATGTTGAAAATATGAAGAGCTTTGGATGGGACTATGCAGGAAAAGATGTCTCACTTAGTGATTATATATTGTAAATAGTATTAAAGACACTGATAGAGAACTTACATATTGATTCTTAATGATATGTGAAGAGATTTATTTAAAAAAACATCGTAGGACTTTTATATGAAAAGACTTTGTATCTTTAGCTTTTATGACAAAGACGGTTTTGTCGATGATTATGTCTTTTATCTTTTGAAACAGATAAAGGTTAATACAGCATCATTGATAATTGTGGTCAATGGTTTTATTCAGGATTGCTTTACGGGCGAACTAGATGGTATCGCGGATTCAGTAATCTACAGAGAGAATAAGGGATTTGATGCGGGGGCATATAAATACGTAATAGTACATCAGCTTAAGAAAGAAGACTTATATAAATATGATGAGGTGATTTTATGTAATAATACGTTTTATGGTCCGTTTGTTTCACTTGATCATATATTTGATGTTATGGAAAAAAAGAACAATGATCTTTGGGGATTGAACCTGATTTCACCAACAGTAGTAGATCATATACAGTCTTATTTCCTTGTATTTAGAGAAAATATAATAAAATCAGGTTTACTGTATGATTTCTTTCGTGATCATATTGATGAATACGATGCGGATATTGTTAATGTGTACATAGAATTTGAGACCGGAATAACTCAATTCTTTATAAAACACGGGTTTTCTATTGGATCGTATGCAGTTCCTAATATTTGTGACATATACAAGAGTTGTAATTATGGGATAAAAAGTTATGGCATACCCATAATAAAGAACAAGATTGCTTTAGATAATGATATTATGCAAGATAATTTTATAGATGCAGTTCAGTATGTAGAACAGAATACAACGTATGATGTGAACCTGATAGAAAGCCATATTAAGCGAGTGAGTGTTAGTGATATCGATTATAATAAACCTCATCTTGACACAAAAGAGTACTTGCTTTCTGAAGTGAACAATTCGATAGAAATGATACAAGGTTTTGCCCAAAAATTTAGCTCAATATATATATATGGGGCGGGATTGATAGCTCGAAAAGTTTACAGTTTTTACAATCTTAATAACGTTAAGGGTTTTATTATCTCTGACGGACAGGAAAAAAAATATGATGAATTATATGGATTACCGGTGCTGCTTAATTCACAGGTGAATGATATTGAAAATATCGGTATTGTTGTAGCAATGAAATTATCTAATTTACAACAGATCAAATCAGATATTGCGAAATTTGACAATGTGGTTTACTTGTAGTGGACTAAGTGTGAAGAGCCTATATTGAAATAATATGGAGGCAAATGGATTGCGTATAGTGTTGTTTGGTATGGGACAAAGATTTTCTGAATGGAAAGATCTTATATCATTGTCTGATGAAGTAATTGCGATTATTGACAATAATGCAACGCTATGGGGAAAATCTTGTAATGAAATAATTATTTCAAAACCAGAAAATATCATCAATTTACGTTATGACATTGTTGTCATTATGAGTACTAAGTATTCATATAGTATGAAAAAACAGTTGATCGAATTGGAAGTGAAAGACAGCAAAATAGTATTATTCGATGAATATTATAGTATGAGGCATAAAGGAATTTTTTTACCGCAAGAGAGTAGAAATGATAATGAATCTTGTAGTAACAGGAAAATACTTATCATTACGTATTGGCTTGATTACAATGGCGGCTCTATGACTGCAATATATGCGGCAATGGCTTTTATTGAGAAAGGCTTTTCTGTTTTATTAGCAGTACCGGGCGGCAATAAAAAAATGATAGATGAATGCGCACGAAAGGAGATTGGGGTAGCAGTCTGCCAAGATTTGTTTTCAATAAGTGAGGAGAATTTAAGCTTCTATGACAGCTTTGACTTTTATCTGATAAATACATTTCAGATGTTTAGCTGCGCAGAACGGTTTAGTCAGGATAAACCAATTATGTGGTGGATTCATGAACCGGAAAGTATTATCCGACAATATATGCTTTTTACAAGAATCAATAATAATAAAAGAATTGGAATGGATAATATTTTTGCAGTGAGCAGAAATGCGCGGGGTAATTTTAACAGGTGTTTTCCATCAATCAATGTGTCTATTATGACATATGGAATCCCAGATACTTATAACAGTTCAATTATGGACAAAAGAAAAAAAGAGCATTTGACAGTAGCGATTATTGGAGCAATATGTGAAAATAAAGGGCAGGATATTTTTTTGAAAGCTGTAAGAAAATTTAATAAAGACTGTGCTAAACAGACAGAATTTTGGATGATAGGTGAAACGTTTAATAATAAGTACTGCAAAATGATCACGAAAGAAAGCAATGATATAAAAAATGTTATTATCAAAGGCAAAATGAGTAGAGAAGAAATTGAAAAAGCTTATAGAGATGATATAGATATAGTTGTATGTGCATCGAGAAGCGAGACTATGTCAATAGTCATAACAGAAGGCATGATGCATAGGAAAATCTGTATTACTTCAAAAAATGCCGGTATAATTGATTATATAGAAGACGGAGTAAACGGATACGCATTTACATCAGACGATTATGAAGAACTTTCTGATAAGATGAAATGGATAATAGAAAAATATGGCAGCCTTAATGATGTAAGAGATAAAGCAAGGAACACATATCTTCAAAACTTTACGATAGACGCATTGGGCGAGAGATTGTCGACAGTCTTATAAATATTTTTGGGAAAGGAAATATGATGTCACGTGATTGCAGGCATCAGGTAAAGAAAAATGAAAGTATATATTTGGGGAACCGGGAAATTGGCAAGGCGGTATCTATCTACAAACGAAGTGAAAATGGAAGATGTTTTAGGATTTATCGAGAGCAAAAAAAGGATAGAAGTATTTCTTGACAAAAGAGTACTTACACCAACTGAGGCATCATATACGACCTTTGATTATATTATAGTATGTGTTGCATTTCAGGGAGGTAATATCTATCAGCAATGTAGGACATTATCAATTCCAACCGATAAATTGATTTTTGTCGATAATTGGATGTGGATGGATCATAGCTCAATGGTGTTGCCACTCTCTCAGTCTGACCTAGGTCTGGGATAGTTGATTGTCGCTGGTTAACCCTTTATACTGTCATCAGTATAAAGAAAGGAAGAGCCCAGGATCTTCTTTTGTCGAGTTGGCTCCTGGGCTCTATGGTATTAAACCATGGTTATTGTATCAAGATATGAGATACGGTACAAGAAGAAAGAAAATATTTTTAGTAATCAGTAAAGAGGATTGCACCTGTCCCGATTGTGGAAGTCCTCTTTGCAGAAGAGATAAAAGGTTGAGAGTACATAAGAAAGCCGGCGGAATCAAGGAATGGTTTAAAATCAACCGATTGAAATGTACGAACGAGAACTGCCAGAAACTACACAATGAATTGCCTGATTGTTTAAGCCCATATAAGCATTATGATGCTGAACTGATAGGCGAGGTGGTGGATGAGGTGATTACGGCAGACGATTTGGAAACAGAGAACTATCCATGTGAGGATACCATGAAGCACTGGAAGCACTGGATTAGACTGAATGAAACAAACATCAATGGACAGATGAAATCAACGACCTGCCGTTTCCTGGATTTTGGATGCGAGTTCCTCAAGTCCACGGACTCTTTACTGCAGGAACTTAAGAAGCGGATAAGCCCTGGATGGCTCTCAGTAGTCAACCGGTTTATATATAACTCCGGAGGAAGGATTGACCCCAGTCCGGGGCAGAACTGATTTATGCACCTACTTTTCTGTGCTGTCAGAAGACGGATAGCGTACGCTTTACTCAACAAGGAGGAAATTGCTAATGCAGAGTAAAGAAGTGAAAAAGTGGCAGGATCAGGAAGCACTAAAACGTTATCAGATGATAGCACCATTAATGAATCCAGATTTGGATGAAGGAAAATGTCTCCAAATGAGGGAGGACATAGCGAGAACCAATGGCATATCAGTAAGAAGCTTATACCGGTATGAAGAAAAGTATCGAAATGGAGAGTTTGATGGGCTAAGGCCGATGAACAGAGCAAAGAGACGTTCACAGGCATTGCCAGAGAACTTTGATGAAATCGTTGGTGAAGCAATTCAACTAAAGAGAGAGGTGCCAAAAAGAAGTGTTCGTCAGATCATCAAGATACTGGAACTGGAAGGCTGGGCACAGCCTGGGCTGCTGAAACAATCAACCATGCAGAGGCATCTGTACAATGCAGGATTCGGCGTGAAACAGATGAAAAAATATGCGGAAGGAAGAACTACATCTTCCAGAAGATTCTGCAGACCACATCGAATGGAATTGTTGCAGGGAGACATTAAGTATGGACCGGATATTCGAACAGTCGACGGAAGGCTGATCAAGACATATCTGTCGTCTCTGATTGATGACCATTCCAGATATATCTTGCAGTCAGAGTTCTACGATAACCAAAGACAGGAAATTGTGGAGGAAACCTTTCATAAGGCGGTTCTTAAGTTTGGAAAATTTGACTGTGGCTACGTGGATAATGGTGGCCAATACATTACAAGACAGCTGAATGAGAGTTGCGCAAGGCTTGGAATCAGACTTCTTCGAGCGAAGCCAAGAGCTTGTGAGGCCAAGGGGAAAATTGAAAAATACCATCAAAAGGTAGACCAATTCATTGCAGAAATCCGTGTAGCACATGTACATTCATTGTCAGAACTGAACCAGAAATGGAAAGTTTTTTTGGAACAGGAATACCAGCTGGTGTCCCATGACGGAATCAGGGAATACTACAAATCCTATGGTGTGGAAGTCCCGCCAGGCGGTATTTCGCCCAAGCAGGAATTCGACCGTGACACAAGAAATCTGATTTTCATTGATACAACAGTCATCAGCGAAGCATTTCAGCATAAAGAAGAAAGGCGGCTGGATAATGCAGGCTGCTTTTCCTTTGAAAATAGCAAGTATGAAGCCAGTACAGCACTTGCAAATGCACAGGTAGTGATTGCCTATGACCCAATGAACACGGAGACAATTATGGTGCATTATCAAGATATGGAGCCGATAGTAACCCATAGAATGAAGATAGGATCATATGCAGCAAAGACATCGCCAGTGCCGATTGCAATGACAGATAAAGTACCGGAGACATCAAGACTGCTGGATGCACTGGAAAAGAAATACAATGCAGATCATCAAATCATGGCTAATGCCATTTCCTATGGAAACTATGGAAAGGCAGGTGACAGATGATGTATGAATCATTTTTCGAAATGGAGAACACTCCATTTTCAAGAGATCTGCCAGCAGAGAGACTGTACCATTCCCCACAGATAGAAGATGCGATTGGAAGACTTTTCTATACAGCGGACAGACAACTGTTTACAGTGGTGACAGCAGATCCCGGATGTGGTAAATCCACCCTGATCCGAATGTTTGAGGCAAGCTTGTCCAAGGATAAATATCTGCTGCTCTATCTGTCTGATTCGAAACTCACGCCCAGATGGCTGTATGCAGGACTGTTAGACCAGATGGGGATGGAATCTCGTTTTTACCGTGGAGATTCCAAAAGACAGCTACAAAAAGAGATAGAAAATGTTCGGACGGTTCAAAAGAAGAAAGTGATCTGCGTGTTAGATGAAGCCCATTTGCTGGACAAGGAAACCTTGGAAGAATTCCGTTTCCTCTTAAACTATCGCTTTGATTCTGCAAGTCCAATGAGTCTGATTCTGGTGGGACAGACAGAATTGTGGGATTTAAAACTGAGATTGCAGAAGTATGCAGCAATCCGGCAGAGAATAGATATGAATATAGTGTTAAGCAGGCTGGACAGAGCACAGACAGGAAGCTATATCACATCCCACATGGCATATGCAGGCTGTAAACAGGATTTATTTACCAGCGGAGCAGAGGATGAAGTATTCAAAGTATCTGCCGGAATCCCGAGAATGATAAATCGAATCTGTGAAAAAACACTGATGTATGCGTATCAGCAGCAAAGAAGACTGATTGATGAGCATATGGTACGCTTCGTGGCAGATCATGAAATGTTGGGAGGAATGTCAGAATGAGAATCAGGTATGAATGTCAGGCAAGCAGAGGAATGAGTGTAGCAGATACCATAACGGCACTGAGTGAATACATAGAGTTGTAAAAGAAAAATATGCTGGCAGATATCTGCCAGCAGTTGCAAATATCCGTGACAAGGGAATGGGTAATCTGCTGACAGTGAGTAAGAGCAATTCGGCGACAACTCATGGAATTAGTAACAGTATACATAACCGAATTTGGAAAAAGGACAGGTGATTATTGTTTGGTCGCAGAAG
>CALMUC010000241.1 GCA_937872845.1 uncultured Lachnospiraceae bacterium
AATGGACAAGCGACCTACGTTAATCGGATGGAAAAAATTATGTGGGTCGCAAGTCAATGGAAAGACTATGAAGTTCTGGATACATCAAACGGAGAAAAGCTTGAACGTTGGGGGCAATATATTCTGGTTCGTCCAGACCCTCAGGTCATCTGGAACACTGATCGTAAAAAGAATGAATGGAATAATCCAAACGGACACTATTATCGCAGTAGTAAAGGCGGCGGAGAGTGGGAATTTCATCAGCTCCCTGAAGAATGGGATATCCACTACCATGATCTTACTTTTCACCTTAAGCCATTCAGTTTCAAACATACCGGGCTTTTCCCCGAGCAGGCAGCAAACTGGGATTGGTTCTCTGCTCTGATTCATAATGCAAACAGACCTGTCAAAGTTTTGAATTTGTTTGCCTACACCGGTGGTGCAACTGTTTCTGCCGCACAGGCGGGAGCAAGTGTCACACATGTAGATGCTTCCAAGGGAATGGTTACATGGGCAAAAGAGAATGCTGTCAGTTCCGGTTTGGAAAATGCTCCCATACGTTATCTGGTAGATGACTGCACGAAATTTGTAGAACGTGAAATACGTCGTGGAAACAAATATGATGCCATTATTATGGATCCGCCTTCCTATGGACGTGGTCCAAAAGGAGAGATATGGAAGATTGAAGAAAGCATTTTCCCTTTTATCCAGCTCACTTCGCAATTATTATCTGATAATCCGCTCTTTTTCCTGATTAATTCCTATACGACCGGATTGCAGCCTGCTGTTCTCTCTTACATGTTGCACACAGTACTTGATCCCATTTGCAGTGGAACAGTTGAAGCCGATGAGGTTGGTCTTCCGGTTTCCTCAAACGGACTGGTTCTTCCATGCGGCGCAAGCGGAAGGTGGACAGCTCTCTCAAAATAAACTGTAAAGCAAAAAGCTTATCTGATAAAGTTGTTTTTAATGACACTTTCATCCGATAAGCTTTTTGTATTAAAAAAATAAAACCAAAAACTAATTTTGTACTTTTTTCTTCACTTTCTTTTTTTCTTTGTTTTTCTCTTTTTCTTCCTCCTCAGAAGCAGCATCTATCTCAGATTTTACACTTTCGGGCTCCGTTGGATCATTATCTGGTTCTTCCAGCACTTTGGTCATCATATCCGCAGCATTTGCCAATGTATCCGTATTTATAACAAAATTTTCAAGTTCTGAAAGCTCATTTCTCTGACAGGCAGATTCTATCACGTCCTGCGCCCTGCTTTCATCTATTCTTTCGCGAATCTGCTGCATTCTTCGATCTAACTGATTTATCAGATCCGCACTGAATTTTAGATCATCCGAAATTGTTTCTGCATCTTCAATATCCTTCTTATACTTCATTTTATGCTCAAGGCTTGCCCAAAAATCCATTGCAATCGTTCTGAACTGGACTTCAACCTTCATAAACTGTTTTTCCTGTGTAAGAAAGATCGGCACTTCCAAAATCAGGTGAAGGCTTCTATATCCACTGGCCTTCGGTTTTGCTATGTAGTCCTTTTCCTGAATCAAGATAATGTCATCCTGATGTTTTAAACAATCTGCCAGCATATAGATATCATCAACAAATGAACAGATCACTCTGATTCCTGCTATATCAGAAAGGCTTTCCTCAATATTACTAATTGAAAAATCAATACCTTTCTTTTTCATCTTTTCATATATACTGACCGGTGTTTTTATTCTGCTTTTTATCGATTCAAAAGGATTTCTGTTATTTCGAAGCGATAGTTCTTTATTTAATACATCAAGCTTTGTTCTCACTTCAGATAAAGCACAATCGTACTTCATCATCAATGTTTGAAATTCATCCGCCTGATCCGTAAGTCTTAAGAGCCGCTCCACATCTTCCTGTGAAATTCCATTCAATTTCGCCTGCAGATTCTTCCCAGTATCTGAGAGTACATGTATAACATTAGCATCTTCCATTAAAATTCATAAACCCCTTTACATTTATATTGGCCCATAAAAACCATTTTTCCCATAATTTATATTATATCAGTTTTTACTTTTTTAACCATTAAATATGTATAAAGGTTTCCGTAAATTTCCTTAAGATGTAGTTATTTTTTTATTGATCAAATTCTGTATAATGTTTAAACACTTCATTCCTGTCATGATTTTCAATATCTGTCTTTGAAATATCGCCTTTTCCATCGTAGCGATAAAAACGTCCGTCATCTGCTATGAACTCAATCACACAATAATCCTCATCATCCACTCCTGCCGGGTAATATTTCTCATCCCCTTCGTTCCATAGCATAGACTTATATGCATGGTCAAAATGAACAATTGCCTTTCCTGTCAAACTCAAGCCCTCAAATTTTTTACAATTATCGAAGTATAAACATGCGGCAGAATTATGTAATATTTTTTGAACATGTTCTGATGATGTATTTGTTGAAATCAAATGAGTCCCTATGCCCTTATGCCAGGTACTGAAGACACGTCTGATCTCTGGTTTTCCTTCTTCATCTGTAAATCCGAGACATGCTGTTTCTGATTCGATAATTAACTGGTTCATTTCCGTTATAGTCATGTTATTTGTTCTCTCCCTTCAGATTTTGCAATACCTTTTCTAATCCCTGATCCAATATTCGTATTTCTTCATCTGTAAACCCACGATAAAAAATCTGATTCATTTCTTCGGAAACATTTTGATATTTTTTTTCCAGACTGCGTGCTTTTTCTGTCAGGCAAATTCGAATTTTTCTTCTGTCATTTTCATCAAAGCATCTTTTGATATGTCCCTGCTGCTCCATACGATCGAGCATGCTGGTAAGCGTTGTTTTAGCAAGCCCTGTTTTGTTTGCAATCTCAACAATTGATAAATTGTCTTGCTGCCATAATATAAACAGAATTCTTCCCTGTGCACCATTAAAATCTGTAATTCCAGATTCGGATAACAGTCTCTCAAATATCCTACCCTGAATCTGTCTGATCTGGGAAATGAGAAATCCCCCTTTTGTATGTATCATATTATCCTCCTATATAGGATAGAACTATATAGTATCTATTTTGTCAAATCGGAAATTAAGGGGTAAAAAAACCTCCCAAGAAATTCTTGGGAGGTTTTAATATTTCAATTATT
>CALMUC010000242.1 GCA_937872845.1 uncultured Lachnospiraceae bacterium
AAATAAATTTGATGTGTCATTTACTGATTATGAACTTGATCTTGACGGATATGATACATTTGAAGACCTGTTGCATATTACAGCAAAAAAGATTGAACAGAACGAAGAATAATGGAGGAAAAAACATGGCACAGATAAAAAAACTTCCGGTTACGGATCCGCTTATCACATCATGGCAGTGGCATGCAACACTGTTTTCAATTCTTTCGGATGATGACAACGCAAAAAAATGGATTTTCAGTAATTATATTCAACTCAGATGCTATAACATTGAGGAGATATTTACTGGTGATGATATGCTGTTCTGCGACATGATGCCGGGAAGCTCGTCATTAAAAGAATGTCCATATCTGATAACATCGCTTATGACAAAGGAACAGATTGAAAGTTATTGCGGAAATATAGTTGACTTTATTATAAAAACAATTGATTTGGGCGGTTATGTATATGGTGTGTTTGATGAAGCCAAAATCCTGGCACATGTAAATGTTGATTATAAATTCCCTCATGAATTATTTATTTATGGGTACGATTTGGATAAAGAAGAATTTTATGTTGGAGATTTCACATTTAAAGACCATTATACATACAATAATACAGTTTCATTTGAGGATATAAGAAAAGGATATGAAGATATCACAGCTTCCGATGATCATATGTTTAAAGATGATTATAAGGGAAAACGTGGTCTTTATGTGATATTAAAAAATAGTGATACACCGTATTATGAACTTGACACAACGTTAATCCGTGACAGTCTTAGTGAATATATGAATTCTATTGATACTAAGAAACATTTCAGAATGGCGAGAAACCGTTTTGATGATACAACATTTGGAGTTGGAGTGTATGATCGTGTTTTGAAGAGAATTCAGGATCAGATGAATGCTGATGAAACGGACTTTGATGTACGTGCACTGCATGTCATGTATGATCATAAAAAACTTATGCTTGAAAGAATCAAGTATCTTATGGCAAATGGTTATATTGATTATGATAAATATCTTGTTGATACATATGGCAATGTAGTTAAAAATATGTTGGCAGCAAGAAACCTTCTTATAAAGATTTCTATAACCGGTGATGTTTCTGAAACATCTAAATTCAAGCAATATTTTGCAATTGCCAAAGAGAAGGAAATGTCTGTGCTTTCTGATATTCTGATGCATCTGAATAGTAAGGCATAATAGATAAAATTTATTTAAATATAAAATAATCAAAAAGCAGGTATATTTTTCAAGTAAATTTGAATTTATATCTGCTTTTATGATTCGTAAAAACATATTAAAAAGCCTGTATAATATAGATATTTGATTTACAATCATGGGTCACCGTGCTATTATTAATTCGGGTAGTTTTGCGCGCTCAGTGATGTTTGAACGCGATTTTATTTTAATATTTTAGGAGGGCAATATTAATGGCTAGATTTAAAAAGACCATGGATGGTAATGAAGCTGCAGCACATGCTTCCTATATCTTTACTGATGTAGCAGCCATCTATCCAATCACTCCATCATCCCCTATGGCAGAACATACGGATGAATGGGCAACACAGGGCAGAAAGAATATTTTTGGCAATACAGTGAAAATTGTTGAGATGGAATCTGAAGGCGGTGCTTCAGGAACAGTTCACGGTTCACTTGTTACTGGTGCTCTGACATCAACTTATACAGCTTCTCAGGGACTTCTTCTTATGATCCCTAACCTTTACAAGATTGCAGGAGAAAGACTTCCGGGTGTAATTAATGTTGCTGCTCGTTGTATAGCTTCTCATGCTTTGAATATCTTTGGCGATCATTCAGATGTTTATGCATGTCGTCAGACAGGATGTGCAATGCTTTGTGAGTCTTCCGTACAGGAAGTTATGGATCTTACGCCAGTTGCATATCTTGCAGCAATTAAAGCAAGAATCCCATTTATCAATTTCTTTGATGGATTCCGTACTTCTCATGAAATTCAGAAGATTGATTGCTGGGCAAATGAAGATTTTGAAGATATTCTTGACTTTGATGCAATTGACGATTTCCGCCAGAATGCATTGAATCCTAATCATCCATGTGAAAAGGGATCAGCTCAGAATCCTGATGTATTTTTCCAGACACGTGAGTCATGCAACTCAGCTTATGATTCACTTCCTGAGATTGTTCAAGGATATATGGATAAGGTCAATGCTAAGATTGGAACAGATTATAAGCTGTTCAATTATTATGGAGCACCGGATGCTGAACATATCATCATCTCTATGGGTTCTGTAAATGATACAATTGAAGAAACAATTGACTATATGATGGCAAAGGGCGAAAAAGTAGGTGTAGTTAAAGTTCGTCTTTACAGACCATTTGCAACAAAGGCATTTCTTGATGCAATTCCGGACACAGTAAAATTCATTTCTGTACTTGACCGTTCAAAGGAGCCTGGAGCAATTGCAGAGCCTCTTGCACTTGATGTAATGGCTGCTATAAAGGATTCAAAGTTCAAGGACGTTAAAGTTCTGCATGGACGTTATGGTCTTGGATCTAAGGATACAACACCTAATCAGATTGTAGCTACATTTGCAAATACGGAAAAAGAAGAATTTACACTTGGAATTTTTGATGATGTTACAAATCTTTCTCTTGATGCAGGTCCTGAACTGGTTACAACTCCAGCCGGAACAGTTTGTTGTAAATTCTGGGGACTTGGTGCAGATGGAACTGTAGGTGCAAATAAGAACTCCATAAAGATTATCGGAGACAATACAGATAAGTATGTGCAGGCTTACTTTGATTATGATTCAAAGAAATCAGGTGGTATCACAATGAGCCATTTGAGATTTGGTGATATGCCGATTAAGTCTACATACCTTATTCGTCAGGCGAATTTTGTTGCCTGTCATAATGCGGCATATGTAAGAAAATATCATATGGTAGAGGAACTTGTAGATGGAGGAACATTCCTTCTTAACTGTCCATGGCAGGGAGAAGAGCTTGATAAACATCTTCCTGGACAGGTCAAGAAATATATCTATGACCATAAGATCAAGTTCTATACAATTGATGGTGTAAAACTTGGAATTCAATCTGGAATGGGTCCTACACGTATTAATACAATTCTTCAGTCTGCATTCTTCAAGCTTACAGGAATTATTCCTGAAGAGAAGGCAGTTGATCTTATGAAAGCAGCTGCTAAGAAAACTTATGGAATCAAGGGCGATGAAATTGTTCAGAAAAACTGGAATGCTATAGATCTTGGAGCTGATGGAGTAGTAGAAGTTACAGTTCCTGATTCATGGGCAAATGGTGTTGATGAAGGCCTTGATTATGCTAAGGCTGTAAAGGGAACAAAGGAACAGATAGACTTTGTTAATGATATTCAGATTAAAGTATCAGCACAGGAAGGAAATACAATTCCTGTTTCCGTTGTTTCAAAGTATACAGATGGTTCTACACCATCAGGAACTGCAGCATATGAGAAGCGTGGAGTTTCTGTATCTGTTCCTGTATGGACACCTGATAAATGCGTAGAGTGCGGACTTTGTTCATATGTATGTCCTCATGCAGCAATCAGAACAGTTGCACTTGATGCAAAAGATATTGCAGCTGCACCA
>CALMUC010000243.1 GCA_937872845.1 uncultured Lachnospiraceae bacterium
GATATATGGAGAGGAAGTACACAAGCGGTTCTGTAGATTTTGATGAAATGCAGAGAAAAATGAAAAAAAGGGTAGAGGAACATGCGCGTTCAATGGATGATCCATATGCAAATTTAAATGATGATGATTTTGACGATGATAATCGGCAGTCTAAACGCGGCGGCGGACAGAATGGATATGACAGAAATGTAAGAAGACAGCGTACTGCCGAAGATGTTCGTGGAAGTAAAGACTATGATGAATATGATACGGCTGATATGGAAGATGAAGACAGAGGCAGAAGATCACGCAGGGATTTAGATGAAGATTATCCTATCGGAAAGAAAAAACGCAGGAAAAAGCATCATCCGGTAAGAAATATCATCATAATTTTATTGATACTTTTACTTGTTGTAATCGGGCTGTTTATCAATGTTACCCGCAAATTTCATCATATAGATACAGAAGTGTCGAAAAACAGAGGGGCTATGGGACAGCAGGTTAATATACTTCTCATAGGACAGGATGCACGAGAAGGACAGGAACAGCAGCGTTCTGACAGTATGATACTTCTTACAATGAATCGCAGCAATCATACAGTTGTACTTACTTCACTAATGAGAGATATGTATGTAGATATCCCTGGCGGAGCAAGTAACAGAATAAATGTTGCATATGCGCGTGGTGGTGTAGATTTGCTTGATGAAACAATAGAACAGGATTTTGGAATAAAAATTGATGGAAATGCAATGGTTGATTTTGAAGGTTTTACAGAAGCTATGGGAGGACTTGGCGGACTTAAGATTAATTTATCACAGGAAGAAGCCGATTATATGAATGCTAATCCTTCACTTGGTGAAGATACTGATACACAGGCAACTGAAACATGGAATCTTGTAGCAGGTGAAAACGTGCTTACGTCAAAACAGCTTCTTTGTTATTCCAGAATGAGACATGTAGGCAATTCTGACTGGGATCGTACCGGAAGACAGAGAAATGTTCTTCAGGCTGCAATTACAAAAGTAAAACATGGACATTTGATAGGTGGTTACCGTATGGCAAGCAATGCTGCACCATATGTAACTACAGATACGACAACTGGACAGATGCTTAGAATGGCATTTTCAATTATGACAGCCAAAGATGGACTTAAGAGTTATCTGATTCCTGTAGAAGGAACATATACTCCTACATATATTGACGGAATGGCAGTTCTTGTTCCTGATATGGATAAGAATAAGTCATACTTGCAGCAGTATATGACAGGGGAATATAAGGATACAAATGATTCTGATACATCAAATTAGTATTGTTTTTTAAGACCTGACATTTATGATTTTAGTTGAATTAATAAGTGTATATCTGAGAAGAAATAAGTAGTATAATAAAAAAGTATTTGTAACCATAAAAATGTAAATTATATTGGAGAATAAACATGAGAAAATATTTGCTCCTTACTGCAGATACCCTCGGAAGTGGCATATCAGCAAATGTCTTGGATACATTGGAAGAAGCAATAGGTGCACTTCAGCATGCATTTATTAATGATCTTGAAAATGGACTGTCAAGGTTAGGCGTTTCATTTCATTTTACAACATGGGGTGAATTTGAACCTGAGCAATATTGTGATTACTGCAATATAAATTATTGCGCAGATCGAGCTGTTATACGCTTTAAAGAAGGCAAAGGTGAAATTCAGTATCAGATCAGAGAACTGGATATATAATAATTTAAAAGATAATTTTAATGTGCGCCTGTTTGGATTAAAAACTGAACGGGCGCCTGTTTTACATATGAAAATTATTTGGAAAATATTCT
>CALMUC010000244.1 GCA_937872845.1 uncultured Lachnospiraceae bacterium
GCTCTTCCGATCTACATAACAGAAAGTGGTATGGTCAGCTTATCCGTAACATGCATCCTGCTCATAGCCGAAGAAAACTCACTTACTGTTGTTGTCTGCATCAGATAGGTTCCAGCCATGATTCCCGGCAGAAACCTTGTCATAATCCCGCAGAATGCAAGCAATATAAATCCAATAAAACCTGTCATATGAGGCAGCACAAACACTGTCAGCAAATAAAATACACTGTACAAAATGATGTATCCTGCTGCTCTTTTCCACTTACCTACAAGTATAAAAAGCACGAACGGAAGCAGACAGAATAACGGAAGGTACGCACCAAATAATTTATCTCCTGCTCCTCCCAGAACAAATATTGCCATTGTCATTAAAAGAAGCATTTTCGTTCTTGGATCAAATGTGACGTATGTATGTATCATTATGCAATTCCCGCTTTCTCAAAATGCTTTTTCAACAATGATTTTCCAAATACTCCTCCGATCCATCCACAAATCACGCATGCTGCAATAAGTAATGGGATCAGCCATGAGTTCGCAAAGATATCTGTCATTTTAGTGATATACTCCTGTCCAAAACTCTGACGCGTACTGAAATATGCCTCAATATTCATAAACATTGGAACAAAGTTTCCAAAGATGATCAGATTAAATACTCCACAACTTAATATATTTTTTTTACTGCTTTTATAATTTCCCGATTTTACAATAAGGTCTGTAATAACACCACATATAATTCCAAAAATAAACGGCCAGTATCCCATTCCTGTAATCCACAAAAACAATCCAACGATCATAGCATAAATAGTTATCATTCCAAATTTATCAACTTTTGTCAAAAAAAGCATATATGGAATACCTCCAAATATTGGGACAATCACACATAAAAGCGGCATCATGATCGGTATAAATCCCAGCATTGCAACTGCTGTCATAATCACACAGTAAATCGCTGCATAGATTCCAATATTGATCAAATCTTTTCCTTTTAATTTCTTTTTATTTTTCATTTTGAATTCTCCTTGTTTTTTATCAATATATTACTTTGTTTCTTAACGTGCCAGTTTCCAGCTGACTGCCTGCTCTCTTGCATCCACAAACCGCTTGTAAATTCCTTCCTGCTTCATCAGCTGCTCATGGGTTCCTTTCTGCACAATCTGCCCTTTCTCTACGACCACGATCTGATCTGCATGGCGTACCGTCTTCAGTCTGTGTGCGATCATAATGATCGTTTTTTCTTTCGTCAGTGCATCCACAGCCTCCACAAGTTCTTTCTCATTCTCAGGATCTACATTCGCAGTTGCCTCATCAAGAATAATGATCGGTGCATCCTTCATAATCGCCCTGGCAATGGAGATCCGTTGTTTTTCACCACCGGAAAGCGTGGCACCGCCCTCTCCGATCACGGTATTATATCCATTTGGAAGTTTGCTGATAAACTCGTGACAGCAGGCTTTCTTTGCTGCTTCCACCACTTCCTCATGACTTGCATCCTGACGCCCGAACTTAATATTATTCTCAATGGTGTCTGCGAACAAATACACCGACTGAAATACAAATGAAAAATTACGCATCAGACTGTTCATGCTGTACTCTTTTACATTTACACCGCCAAGGGTCACTTCTCCGGAATCCACATCCCAGAATCTGGCAATCAGATTACAAAGTGTAGATTTACCTCCGCCAGACGGACCAACGATTGCTGTCGTTGTTTTTTCTGGGATAGAGAGTGATACACCATCAATAATCTTCCGCTTATCGTAGGAAAATGTAACATCTGAAAGTCTGATATCATAGTTTTCCGGCTGTATCTCTTTGCCGTCGATATCCATCGTATCCAGTTCCAGAATTGCATTTGCTTTGTCCACACATACACTTACCACATGTAAGAGGGATGAGTAATTTCCTGTACATTCCAGACTGGCATAAAGCATAAATGCTGAGATTGTCATACCAATGGCATAAACCGCACTCATAGTTCCATTGATATAAAAATATGCACTGCATGCCACAATTACGGCTCCTGTTATCTTCGTTATCACGCTTTGCAAAAAATGATACGGGACAAATACCATTTCCATCCTAGTATTGATTTTGGCACTCGCATCGTTTGCATCATTTAATCTCTTTGCCTGTTTTCCAAGCAGATTGTAGGATTTCACTTCTGAGATTCCCTGAAGATACTCCATGATCTGACTTACGAGTTCTGTATCACATACCACCTTTTGTTCCGAATCTTTTTTCCCTGCATTCTGCATCATAGAATTTACACCAAAGAAAATCAGGACTCCAGCTGCAGATATCAGTCCGATTCTCCAATCAAAAACAAGCAGCATAAGGATGATCATCAAAGTCTCTAAAATCCCCTGCGTTGTCAGCATAACCACCCTGGCCGCTATATCTCCTAGTGATTCCATCGTATTGGTTGTCACCGAAGAAATTTCCCCAATACTGTTGGAATTAAAATATCCCATCGGAAGGTAACGCAGATGCTCTGCAATTTTGATTCTCGTAAAAGCACTTGCATTATAGCCACCTTCTGTCTGAAGTACCGTAGAACTTCTCTTACATATAACAGCAATCACAATCGCAATGACCATAATGGCTAAGGAACCTCCGATATATTTTCCTATCGGTTTTCCACCAAGCAAACCAATCAATATGTACATAATGGCTGGTATCTTCATTGCAGATGCAAGTGCTTCTACAAGCCCAATGACCATCGACAGTTTGAATTTGTTTCCATTTTCCCTCCCTGAAAATCGAAAGAATTTCGCCAGAATCTCAAACATATCATTCGCCCTCCTTTACGGTATCTTTTACTGAAATATGGGCATTCCACATTTCTTTATAAAGCGGGCATGACACCAGAAGCTGCTCATGCGTGCCATGTGCTGTCACGTTTCCATCATTTACCACAAAGATCTGGTCACTGTCATTAACGGTAGAAAGCCTGTGTGCTATGACGATCAGTGTCTTTCCGTCCACCAGTTTTGCAATGGATTTTTGTAATATAGCTTCGTTTTCCGGATCGGTGTAGGCAGTTGCCTCATCTAAAATGACGATCGGTGCATCCTTTAGCATCGCCCGGGCAATCGAGATACGCTGTCTCTCTCCTCCCGACAGATGTCCACCGGCACCGCCTACAACGGTATCAAATCCATTTTCTAACTGCATGATAAATTCATAACAGCCGCTCTTCTTTGTAACCTCAACCACCTGTTCATCCGTAGCGTTTGGATTTCCCTGTCTGATATTTTCACGAACTGTCTCATTAAACAGATAATTGTCCTGCGCGACATAGGCAATTTTCCGGTTGAAATCTGTAAGTGCCAGCTCTTTTACATCAACCCCACCGATTTTAATGCTGCCGGAATCCACATCCCATAAAGATGCGATTAGCTTTGCGATAGTTGACTTTCCGCTTCCGGAAGGTCCAACAATTGCATTTACAGTCCCTGCTTTCAGTTCCATATTTACTCCATGCAGGATTTCTTTGTCGTGATAGCCAAACCTTACATTTTCAAGAATGATGGAATTATCTTTTGGAACATCTTTACTTTTATCCGGACGTTTTAACTCCGGCTGTTCTAAAATACCTGCTATCTCATCAACGATCACTCCGATTTTCCCAAGGTCATCTGTATAGGAGCCCACCGTGATCAGAGGCCCGACAATTCCCAGTGAGAGAATGATACAAATGACAAAATCAGATAACTCTAAGGTTTTATTCGATACATAATAGGCTCCAAAAGGCAATACTGTAAGAAGTGTATACGGTGTCACCACCATCATCAATGCATGATAGACAGAACATCTTCTCATCCATGAAATGAAAGAGTCCGCATATTTCCTTGCCGCTTTTGTAAATTTAGCATAAGAGCTTTCTGTCTTTCCAAATGCCTTTATGACCTCTATTCCGTCAATATATTCTACCGCAGCATCATTCAGCTCCTTTGTGGTCTTAACCGTCCTTTCAAAACTTGGCTTATAATCCAGCATCATTCCAAAATATGAGAAAAGTCCAACAACAATCGGAACTAAAGACCAAAGTGCCAGCCGATAGTCTGTCAGGAAGAAATAAATCAGGATTACAACCGGTGCAAGCAGATTGGAGGTAAATTCTGGTACTATGTGAGCCAGAGTTGTCTCGATACTGTCAATTCTTTCCACCATGATATTTTTAAAAGTACCTGACGGTGTATCTTTCACATATCCAAGAGGTACCCTGGCAAGCTTGTCGCAACACGCTTTTCTTATATTTGCAAGTACCACAAAAGTTGCTTTATGTGACAATGACGTTGAAAGTGAATGAAACAGTTCTGCGATCACAAACGACAGTGCGATCAGGACTGCTTTTATCAGATATTTTTCAAACTCCTTTTCACCGTTTAAAAACAGTTTCACCACATCCGCAATTATAAAGTACGGAAGAATCTTAAAAATAACATTTCCTATTGCGAGCAATACACTCCACACATAGGCACTTCTTTTTTGTCCAGCCCATGTCAGTATCCAGCTGACTGCTGACTTTTTCTTTTCTTTCACACGTATTCACTCCTTGTTATAGTTTTAATTTTGTTAGTTATCCCTAACCCTTGTATAATAAAATAGGTGGCATGCCGGCATCAGCCACCTGATATTATTTTCTTAAAATGTACCTTTCTGAATCGTAAGCCTAAAATTTAACGTTCCATAATCGCTCCCAGCCACCGGTATTGAATTCCCGAAGCTTGTGCACATTTCTCTTTGCAGTTTCCTTATCTATATCGTGCTCAATGATCTGAAATATAGATGAAAAAAATCCAGTATAGATCATATGCATGAGGCTTTCCCCGACAATCGGTATTTCAATTCCATCCTCCTTCATTTTCTTCACATATTCCAAACTGGATCTCATTTCCCTGTCTACCATATTGTGTATGAATGTCTCAAACTTTCCACTGTCTCCACATTTCAGCAATAATCGGAAATTATCATAATGCTCATAGATATAGTCAATCATCTGATCCATTCCGTCGCCGGATGTGTCCGACATATTACTGGTCTGTTCTTTGGCAGAAAGCTTTTCAAAATCCTCAACTACACGGTCGTAGATCTGATATATATGTTCTATATACGGATCTGTCAGTGCATCAAAAAGCGCCTCTTTTGTC
>CALMUC010000245.1 GCA_937872845.1 uncultured Lachnospiraceae bacterium
ATAGCCGACAATGCCTGTCTGCCTATGCCAGCTCTATGAGCTAACTCATCCTGTGATAATCCTATCGCCTTTCTTCTATCAGCAATTCGTAATCCTCTCTCATAATCCTTTTCTCTTGCCTGTGCTTTACTGCTCATAAATCCTCCTTGCCGCCCTTGGAAACGAACAAGTCGGATTACCTTTACAGCACTAAAAAAGACGCACGAGGAAACCAGTATCATAAATACTGTTCGTTTCCCCTGCGTCTCTGGTGCTTCCATCTTTCGATGTGCCCTTATCAGGTGGGCTGTAATTTAATTGTCAATCGTTATATTCTGAAAGTCCCATTCTCAGAATGTTCCTTCATCATTCCCTCGGAATACTTCTTGAGTATCATCACTCGCTTGCATCTGTCACACTTAATTCCAATATTCTGAAGTGCTACAGCGGAATCATCACCGCATACAAAGTATTCCATCATTAACTTGTTGCATTTTTTACATCTAATTTCTATAACATTTCCTTTGTTCAATTCAGTTCGCTCCTTATTCATACAAAATCATCAATCTACAATTCTGTACTCGTAAAGGAAAGGGAAATCACCTTTGCAAGCCTTTTGCCGGGAGTTCCGATGAATGTCTGCACATTCCCCGGCTTTGCTGATCTAAAGCCAACTGATATGAATTGTGCTGTCAGCACACAATCACATCAGGCTCCGGCTCTTTCCATAAACCACATATTGTTATCTTCATAGAAAAGGAATATTTCCTTTCCATCTACCACACAGGTATAACGCTCTCCAACGCCGCCAGCCCTTGTACTGGCTGCTCTGCGCTTGTCTTTTACTCGTGTAATCTCATACTTTCTGCCATCTTCCCATGTTATCTCTTTGGGAATGAGCAGTCCGTCCTTTGAAAACTCTGCAAGTACATCAACATATACCTTATTGCTCAATGTAATCACCTTCCTTACAAGATTGCTATTGCTCTGGAAGCATCCATCTTCCTTGCTATATAGCCTTTTTCTTCTAATATTTTCAGATGTGCATAAACACTTGAAGTCGATGCCACCCCTACCATCTTGCATATCTCCCTGATAGTAGGAGCATAACCATTCACACGCTGATATTGCATAATGCTTTCATACACATTCTGCTGCTTCTCCGTCAATGGTGCTCTGTCTACCAGATCAATTCTTGCTGCTTCGCTCATGTTCCGCCTCCCTCTTCTTTACTCTATTGGTACTTCTCGTTGCTAACCTGAAAAGTATCCATGTGGATGTACTGTGTGTTCTTCTTTTGCATTGACTGCCGACAGAATCCTGTCCCGGTACATGAGTCCCCTCTGGATACTGTAAAATCCAAATCTTCTGCGTATCTCATCAACCGCTGAATCCATCTTCATCTGCTTTTCACGCTTCTCCACACTTGAGAACAAATCAATCTGTTCCCAATAATTATCTGTTACTAAGTCTGCACCTCGGACACCAACACTGCGGATTGGTTTGCTCCAGTTATAGTTTTCCTTAAATATCTGATAAGCATATGCAGCTATCTCTCCGGTGATATTCGTTGCATGGTCAATCTTTTTCTGACGGGTAAAAGAGAATAACTCATTATCCCTGACACTTATCTCAACCACTCTGCACCGGAATCCATTCTCACGAAGTCTTGCTGCAACACTCTCAGCCAGAATATAAAGAACAATCTTTACATCCTCATCGCATACTAAATCCTTTGGTGTCGTTGTGCTGTTTCCCACCGATTTGATTGGAGCGTGGGTATTCTCCAGCTTGACAGGTGAATCATCATAGCCATTAGCAAACGACCATAAGATACTGCCCATCTTTCCAAGGTGACTGTTAAGCACATCTTCATCTGCTCTTGCAAGATCACCTATGGTTTTGATACCAAATAATGCAAGCTTTCTGTTCGTACTTTTGCCAACGTATAGAAGATCTGCCACCGGAAGTGACCATGCCTTCTGCTTAAACTCACTCTTATACATAGTTGTGATTGCATCAGGCTTCTTATAATCTGAACCAAGCTTTGCAAATATCTTATTGAAAGAAACACCAACACTTACTGTGATGCCAAGCTCTGACTTCATTCTCCTGCTGATTTCCTGTGCGATAAGCAATCCATCTCCTTTAAGGGAACTGCTCCCTGTCACATCAAGCCAGCACTCATCAATTCCATATGGCTCCTGTCTGTCCGTATATTCTGCATATATCTCATGTGCCATTCTTGAGAACCGAAGATATAAGTCCATTCTTGGTGAAACAAACGTTATGTCAGGACAGACCTGCTTTGCCTGCCAGAGTGCCATTCCTGTTTTCACACCGTACTTCTTGGCAATATAGTCAGCTGTTAAGACAATCCCATGTCTTGCCTCCGGGTCACCGCCTACTGCCAGTGGCTTTCCTGCAAGCTCAGGATGATGCAAATGTTCAATCGAAGCATAACAACAGTTGATATCTGAATGAAGTATTACCCTGTCTCCCATCTTCATCACCTCCTGCATTTAATCTGTCACTACCATAACCTTTAGTCCAAGTATATGAGTAATGTTTCTTACAGGGCATAGTATAACCCCAAGAATAATCGACTGTCAACGGACACATGTGTCCTTTTTCTCATTATATTGGATTTTTAACTTGAATAATTGGCACTATTGCTATATACTATGGAGTGAAAAGAGACATTTGAAATCAACAAAATGAAAGAAAAGAGGCGTATGTATGTACTCAATCGGAGAAATCATTTCAACATATAGAAAAAAGAAAGGCTTGCTCCAGCAGGATCTCGCTGATGAACTGGCAAAGGAAGGCATTACCATTTCCTATAAAGCCATATCCAACTGGGAGAGAAATCTTGCTGAACCAAGCGTTACCATATTTTACAAAGTGTGTAGAATCCTTGGTATTACTAACATGTATGAAGCATATTTTGGAGTAAATCCTGCCGATCCTTTCTCATCACTAACTGATGAAGGCAGGGAAAAAGCTATGGATTATATCAATCTGCTCCACGCATCCGGAATGTATGAAAAGCAGACTGCTAAGATAATTCCATTCCGTAGCATTGATATTTTTGAAAATGCTGTATCAGCCGGAACCGGTAACTTCCTTGTAGACGGACCGAAAGAGACTGTACGCATAGATGAATCTATCCTGCCGGAAGATACTACTTTCGGTGTCCGTATTAGTGGTGACAGTATGGAACCTGAATTCCATGATGGTCAGATTGCATGGGTATTACAACAGGAATCTGTTGCTAATGGAGAAATCGGCATCTTCGCTCTTAACGGAGAAGCCTATATTAAGAAATTACAAAACGATAAAGACGGAATTTTCCTTATCTCGCTTAATGAAAAGTATGCACCTATCCCCGTCGGAGAAGATGATCGTTTAGATATATTTGGTAAGGTTCTCGGAAAATGTAATCCTGCTGATATTGCTAAGAGTTACAAATAAGACCAGTGCCAATTAATGCAAGTCCTTTTTATTGGACACATGTTCTTGCATAATTAACACTAAGAAATCAGAATCTGAAAGAAGGAATTTTTATGGCGGTTGTCAACAATATCAAAGAAATCCGTGAGCAGCGTGGCATCTACCAGGATGAACTTGCTGAAGCTACCGGATACTGTACCAAAACCATCGGTCGAATAGAACGTGGGGAAAGCACCCCATCCGCAGAGTTTATGCTGCGGATTTCAAAATACTTTAATATGATGGTGGAAGATGTCTTCCATGTAGAAGATTGAGCTGGGCACATGATACCCAGCTCTTTTACTATCTACTTTCAACATAAATTTAAAAATC
>CALMUC010000246.1 GCA_937872845.1 uncultured Lachnospiraceae bacterium
AATCTGTAAGCAGATGCAGAACTATAAGTAAATGAATGGCTGCAGGTTGATGCAGAGCTTGGCTGTATTATGTTTGGAGGAAAAAAATATGGTTGTTTATTCTGGAAAAAGTGTATTTGATGCAATTGCAATCGGGCGCATTTCTGTATATAAAAAACAGGAACAATCTGTAAAACGTACAAAAGTTGGTGATGCTGAGCAAGAAATAAAACGTTATGAAAGTGCCAGAAAGACAGCGACAGAAGAACTTCAAAAACTTTATGATAAAGCAGTCAAGGAAGTTGGCGAGGCAGGCGCAGAAATATTTGAGGCTCATCAGCTTATGGTAGAAGATGGTGACTTTATAGATTCTGTTGAAAATATTATAAGAACACAGAACGTAAATGCAGAGTATGCAGTTGCAACAACCGGTGACAACTTCTCCAAAATGTTTTTGGAAATGGATGATGAATATTTTCGTGGACGTGCAGCTGATGTGAAAGATGTATCTGAAAGAATCATATCGGTTCTTACAGGAACTGAAAACTCAGAAATAAAGAGTGATGAACCTGTAATATTAGTGGCAGATGACCTGGCACCGTCAGAGACAGTTCAGATGGATAAAAATAAAATATTGGCATTTGTCACAGTTCATGGATCTGCAAATTCACATACATCAATACTTGCGAGGACTATGAGTGTTCCTGCTATAATAGGATGTGATATTTCGCTTACAGATGATATAAATGGTAAACTGGCTGTAGTTGACGGTGGAGAAGGCAAGATATATATAGAACCTGAAGAAAAAATACTTACTGAAAAAACTGAAAAATTAAAAAAAGAACAGGAAAATAGAAAACTTCTTCAGACATTAAAGGGCAAGGATAATGTGACTGCTGATGGTCAGCATATCAATATATATGCAAATATAGGCAATACGAAAGACCTGGCACTGGTTATGAAAAATGATGCGGGTGGAATAGGGCTTTTCAGATCTGAATTTATATATCTTGAATCTCATGATTATCCGACTGAGGATGAACAATTTGCAATTTATAAGCAGGTTGCAGAAACAATGGCAGGGAAAAAGGTTGTTATACGGACGTTGGATATAGGTGCTGATAAACAGGCAGATTATTTTGAACTTCCTCACGAAGAAAATCCGGCAATGGGTATGCGTGCAATAAGAATATGTCTTACAAGAACTGAGATTTTCAAAACACAGCTTCGGGCGTTGATGAGGGCAAGTGCATATGGTAAGATTTCAATCATGTTTCCGATGATTATATCTGTAAAAGAAGTGAAAAAAATAAAAGAAATTGTTTCAGAAGTTGAAGTTGAACTTGAAAATAGCAAAATTCCATATGATAAAAATATTGAACTTGGTGTTATGATAGAAACACCAGCGGCTGTTATGGTTGCAGACGAACTTGCTGAAGAGGTGGATTTCTTCAGTGTCGGAACAAATGATCTTACGCAATATACTTTGGCAATTGACCGTCAGAACCCTAATCTTGAAATGTTTTACGATTCACATAATCCTGCAATTATGAAAATGTTAAAAATGATTGTAGACGCGGCACATCGTCATCATATCTGGGCTGGAATATGTGGAGAGCTTGGAGCAGATCTTTCACTTACCAAGGAATTTCTGATGATGGGTTATGATGAGCTTTCTGTATCACCTGGAAGAATTCTTCCTATAAGAAAAGTAGTTCTTGAAACAAATGTATCAGAATATAGATTACAAAGGAATGGTGATTAATATGCTGTCTGAAGAACGTAAAAAAGAAATTCAGAGAATTGTAAATGAAAAAAAATCAATAACCGTACAGGCATTAAAAGATGAACTTGGAGCATCAGAATCAACAATAAGGCGGGATATCACGCAAATGAGCAGAGAAGGCAGACTGGTGAAAGTTTTTGGAGGAGCGGTAGCACTTGATAATTCGCCTTCTGCAATAGAATTGTCAGTTCTGACTAAGGAATCAATAAATCAGAATGAAAAAGTAAAAATTGCAAAATATGCGGCAGGTCTTATTGCTCCTGGTGACTATGTTTATATTGATTCAGGAACAACAACAGAATATATGATCAGATATATAAATGAAAAAAATGCAACATATATAACAAATGCTGTTTCACATGCAAAAGATCTGGTAAGGCGCGGGCTTAAAGTATTTCTTATCGGCGGTGAACTCAAAGAAAATACAGAAGCTATAGTTGGTGCAGACGCAATCCTTCATATACAGAAGTACCACTTTTCAAAAGGTTTTTTTGGAACAAATGGAGTAAATATGAAACTTGGATTTACCACACCGGATGTCAGAGAAGCATTGATCAAGAGAGTTGCAATTCAAAATACTCAGCCCGGACAAAGATATATTTTGGCAGATCATGACAAATTTGGAGAATCATCTGCAGTTACATTTTCGGATTTCGGCGGAACTGTAACAATTACAGATAAATATCCAGGAGAACTCTACAGTAAAAAAATGGAGATAAAAGTTATACGATGATAAGAATCGGACTTTGCAAGATTGATTATAATAAACCGGAGGGAGATATGCTTGCAGATCTCCCTCTTTGGCGAAAAGAAAAGGCAAATAAAATCAAAATAGCAAAGGCTCGCAAGGAGTCGATAGCAGCGGGGTGGCTTTTAAAAGAAGAAATAAAGGCATTAAACAAAACATTATATAAAGCATCAGATAAAGCATATAGTAAAACAACTGATTATATGTATGATAAATCTGAACATGGTAATATTTTGAATTTTGGATACGAGATCGATCTGGAAAGAGTTCAATTTGGAGATCATGGAAAGCCATATTTGATTGATCTTAATGAAATGGGGATTTATTTTAACATTACGCATACTGAAGGATTTGCAGCAGTTGTAATAGCAGATTTTCCGGTCGGCATAGATATAGAAAGAAAAACAGATAAAAAATTCCGCATAACTGACAGAATGTTTACGGATAATGAAAAAAATAGGATTCATAAATCTGAAAATCCAGAACGTGAGTTCAGAATTGTATGGACTGAAAAAGAGAGTTTTCTAAAAAATATTGGAGCAGGAATAACAGTTCCATTAAATGGATTCCATATAGAATCGGAGAAACATATGGTGGTATCTGACGGATATGATATTCAAAGCAAAGATTATTTTGTGATATCCAGATATTATGAAGATGAAGAATTCGCATTATCACTCTGTATTAAAGGATGTGGAAAATACGAAGAAACAGCAAAAATAATGGAAAAAATTAAGCCGGGTTTAATTTAGCAAAACAATCTGACCGATTGAAATGTATATGCTGCAGTATAACGAAATGATATGACATCAATAAATTATGTCACCATAAATAGGTTTAAAATGTGCAGCAAGTTTAGCTTGACATAAAACAAGTGTGAGTTTATAATTACTTCTGCTGTAAGAATATAGCAAATGCGTGTTTAGCTCAGCTGGATAGAGCGTTTGGCTACGGACCAAAAGGCCGGGGGTTCGAATCC
>CALMUC010000247.1 GCA_937872845.1 uncultured Lachnospiraceae bacterium
AAGCTTGAAATTGCAGAGATTGCAGATAATGATATAAATGAAGTCTCAGGAGGTCAGCTCCAGAGAGCATGCATTTGCAGGAGTATGATTAATAATCCTAAAATTCTATTTGCTGATGAGCCTACTGGAGCCCTTAACCGTTCTTCATCAAATGAAGTAATGAATGAACTGGTGAAACTTAATGAAGAAGGTACTACAATTATTATGGTAACTCATGATGCGAAAGTTGCAGCCAGATGCTCCAAGGTTTTTTATATCGTGGATGGAAATATCCAGGGAGAATATGATAATTCAGACAAAACAGCAGAAGAAAAGGATGTTGAGAGAAGATTAAATAACTGGCTTATAGAGTTGGGATGGTAGTAAGGTTGCTTTTGTTTCTTGTTTTTGAACAAAGTATGCTTCAAGATTTATATTAATAATCAATATATTTTACAAATAAAAAATGGCGTATTTAAGAATCTTGTCATAAGCATCAGAAAAAAATCTGCCTTTGTCAACATGATACATATAAATGAACGCCATTTTTTGATAGAGGGTTTATGATTTATAGAAAAAGTTTATAATTAAAAAGATACATTAATTGTGTGACGAAGATTTGATTCAAATCTGAAGAAAGTGTGATAAAGTGAAAATAAGAATGGCACAGGAAAAGGATATTTACCGGATATATGAATTACTTGGCCAGGTTAATTATATACATCATATAATAAGACCAGATATCTTTAATATTGGGTGTAAATATACGATTGAGCAATTGAAAGAACTTATAATTGATGATAGTGGTAAAATATTTGTTGCTGTTGATGATAATGATTATCTGGCTGGATATTGTTTTACAAAGTTCAGCATTATTTATGATGACAATATAAGAACTGATATAAAAACACTTTATATTGATGACTTGTGTGTAGATAAGGAAATAAGGGGGAAACATGTAGGGCAGGAATTATATCAATATGTTGTAAAATATGCAAAAGATAACAGATTCTACAATGTTACACTTCATGTATGGAGCGGAAATGACAATGCAGAAAACTTTTATGAAGCAATGGGTCTTAAACCACAATATGTATGCCTTGAAGAAATTATAAAATAACATTTTGTAATTCAGATTTCATGAAAGTGTAAAATTACGGAATTTCCAGTTTTGTGAATAAATTGGAAGCAGGAGAATTGAAACTGAGAATTAAAACCGATTTTTTTCAGATTAAGAAAGAGAGGATATCACGAAGCATGCTTTGAATCAATAGTAAAGTGGCTTTGCGATAATAAGAGGGAAATGGAAATCATGAAAAATACTGTATTTTATGCAAAAAAATTTGAGGAATTATCAATTTATGAACTTTATGAGATGATGTTTGCAAGATCCGAAGTGTTTGTAGCTGAAGAAAAAATATTATATCCTGATGCAGACGGGGTGGATTTAAATTCTGTACATGTGTTTTCTAAAAATGAAAATAATAAAATGACTTCATACCTCAGGATGTTTCCAAAGGCAGATGAAGAAAATATCTGGCAGATAGGGAGAGTACTTACAAGGGACAGAGGAAACGGACTCGGACGTGAAATCATGGAATATGCAATGAAGGTTGCAAAGGATAAATTTGAATCAAAGGGAATCTATGTGGAATCACAGAAACATGCAGAGGGATTTTACAGAAAACTTGGGTTTGAAACTGTATCAGAAGATTTTATAGAAGCAGGAATACTACATGTTAAAATGAGAATTCAATTTTAAGACTGAGAATCTATCAAAACATAAAAAAAACGGAGTCATATGACTCCGCTTTTTTATTAAATGTTTAAATGTATTTAAGTGCCTGTGCGATGTCATCTATAATGTCATCAACATTTTCAATTCCTACTGAAAGCCTTATAAGATCCGGTTTTACACCACCGGCTATAAGTTCTTCATCAGTAAGCTGACGATGAGTAGATGAAGCAGGGTGAAGAACACATGTATGAGCGTCTGCAACATGAGTTGCAATAATAGCAATCTTGAGGTGCTTCATAAATTCTTCAGCAGCCTTGCGTCCGCCTGTAACGCCAAATGAGATTACTCCGCAGCATCCGTCGGGCATATATTTCTGAACCAGATCATAATATTTATTGCTTTTAAGTTTTGGATAATTTACCCATGCAACTTTATCATTTGCTTCAAGGTATTGAGCGACTTTTTCAGCATTTCTGCAATGACGTTCAACACGTACGGCGAGTGACTCAAGACCGAGATTTAATATATATGAACTGACAGGGGCAGGTGTTGCACCAAGATCACGCATGAGCTGTGCAACACATTTTGTAATGTAAGCACCTCCCTGACCGAATCTTTCGGCATATGTTATGCCATGATAAGACTCATCAGGAGTTGTGAGACCTGGAAATTTATCTTTGTGAGCCATCCAGTTGAAATTGCCGGAGTCTACAATAACTCCACCCACTGTAGAATCATGTCCATCCATATATTTTGTTGTTGAATGAGTGACAATATCAGCACCCCATTCAAAAGGACGGCAGTTTACAGGAGTTGCGAATGTATTATCTATAATAAGTGGAACACCATGAGCATGAGCAGATTTAGCAAAACGTTCAATGTCAAAAACAATGAGTGAAGGATTTGCAATGGTCTCACCAAAAACAGCTTTTGTATTAGGCTTAAACGCAGCTTCGAGTTCTTCGTCAGAACAGTCAGGATTTATGAAAGTGAAATCTATACCCATTCTTCGCATTGTAACATTAAAGAGATTATAACTTCCGCCATAGATGGCAGATGATGCAATGATGTGATCCCCTGCACCGGCGATGTTGAAAACTGAATAGAATGTTGCAGCCTGACCGGAAGATGTAAGCATTGCTGCTGTGCCGCCTTCAAGTTCTGCGATTTTTTTTGCGACCATATCACAAGTCGGGTTTTGCAGTCGGCTGTAAAAGTAGCCATTGGCTTCAAGGTCAAATAATTTACCCATGTCTTCACTTGTATCATACTTGAATGTTGTACTTTGGATTATCGGAATCATTCTTGATTCACCATTTTTAGGTGTGTATCCAGATTGAATACATTTTGTTTCTGTTTTCATTTCAAACCTCCATCATAGTAGCAATAATATTTTCAACTATATCATTTTACTAAAATAACATCAATCATTTATAAATTTAATCCGGTTAAATACAAAATAAAATCCCAAAAAAACGATGTAAAAATGCCGAAAAAACAGAAAAATAAAAGGCTCAATTTGGCAATTTCAATAAATATTTCAGATTAATATTGACATTTTAATTAATAGAATGTATAAATTTTAAACATAAACAAAAGTAAGTGATACTTTGGAAATTATTATTTTATCATGATGTATCATTTACGGATAAAAGTAAGGGGTTCACTGAAAAATGGACTCAGAAAGAAAGGTAGATTCATATGAAATTAAAGAAATTTACAAGTATGGCAATTGTTGCAGCAATGGCACTTTCACTTGCAGGATGTACAGATGCATCAAAAACATCGGATTCTGGAAAAGAAGCATCAAGCTCAACTGATTCGGCAAAGAGCAGTGGTAAAACATTTAAAATAGGTGCAATAGGACCTCTTACGGGAGCTGCTGCAAATTATGGTCAGGCAGTTGTATGGGGAGCACAGCAGGCTGTTGATGAGATTAATGCAGCTGGCGGAATCAATGGTTACCAGGTAGAGTATAAAGGCGAGGATGACGAGTGTGATAACGAGAAAACTGTAAACGCTTATAATAACCTTAA
>CALMUC010000248.1 GCA_937872845.1 uncultured Lachnospiraceae bacterium
TTATGGCTGCTTCGGCTCGTTCTGAACCTTTATATCTCTGAAAATGAAAATATATATGATATGAGTTTTGTGATAAGCCGAGCTGGAATTATTGAAAGTATATCTTCAAAAATACAATGTGCTGGAGATATGTATACGAAAAAATCATCTGCATCAGAAGTGTATTCATCATCATTAGCATCGTCACCACTTGCAGCAGTTTTAAGTAATGAAATTATAATGTCGGAAACTGAAATTGGAAAAATAGGTGTTGCGATGCATCTTGATTTAAACTGTATTGAAAAGATAAAAAAATGTGTAGCACTTGGATCAAAGCTGATAATAATTCCTACTGCAAATGAAGAGTGTAAAGAATATACTGATTTGAAAACTTATATGCGGCAGCTGGCAGCTGAATATTATGTTAATATAGCAATATGCAATCGAACGGGAATAAATAACGGTGTGTTATATGCCGGAAAATCTGTTATTTATTCACAAACTGGAAGTATTGTTGCAGAGTCAGATAATAATGAAAGAATTATTGAAGCAGAAATTTCGCTTTTATGATTTTTATTTTATATTTTTGACACACCATTGCAATTATTTTATAATGCAGTACAAGTGTCAAAACACTGGGATTTCTCGTTACTTCGATGAAATGCATTTTACATCAGAGGATTAGAAATATATATAAATAATTAACAGAAAAATATTTAGCATAAGAAAAGGATTTTAAATGAAAAAACTGGAAAAAAAACTGGGAAGGTTTGCAATTCCAAATTTATATTTTTATATAATAGGATGTTTTATAATAGGGTATATTCTGAGATATTTAGCACCTTACATATATGACAATCTTACACTTATTCCATATAAAATAGTTATTCAAAATCAATACTGGAGACTGTTTACATGGTTTTTCACTATGCCTTTTTCTATTGGTTCAAACATTGGCATAAACCTGATATTTCTTCCGATAAGTTTATTTTTTTATTACATTTGCTGTAAAAGACTTGAACTTACATGGGGTAGCTTTCAATTTAATCTTTATGTATTTGGTGGCTGGTTTTTAACTACAATTTCTATTCTCATCACATCTTTTATTCAATATAAGTGGAGTAGTAATGCAGCTGCTAATATTAGCAGTTTTATTGCAAATGAAAATTTAATAAAAGTTAATGATTATATTCTTTCTGATTATGTTTCACTTGATGTGACATATTATATGCTTATAAGCATATTCCTTGCATTTACGGTTATATTTGGTGATGGAACTGTATATTTATATTTTATAATTCCAATAAAAATGCGTTGGCTTGGATATCTCGATTTATTGTGGCTTGGATTTTATTTTATAACCGGTGATATTTTTTCAAAGGTAGCCATTGCATCATCTGTTGTAAATTATTTTATTTATTATTTTATTAACAGAAACAGATCTCATGCAACTATAAAAGATTTACGAAGGAAAAGCAGTTTTAACAAAAAAGTAAGGAGTGTTCGAAAAAATCAGGATGGAACTTACCAGTTTCCAGGTTCAAAATCTAATAATGCACCTAAAATAATACAGCCAGGATTTGGAAATCCAAATGGCATTACAATACATAAATGTGCTGTATGCGGAAGAACAGAAAAGTCAGATCCTAATCTTGAGTTTAGATTTTGTTCGAAATGTAACGGTAACTATGAATACTGCATGGATCATCTTTACAGCCATGAGCATGTAAAATAAAATTACTCATTAACAAATTAAACAGATGTTTTTTGAACTATAAAATAAAGGATTAAATCAATGAATAAGAGTGAACTTGTGAAAGAATCAAAAAAAAATGTAACAAATATATTAGCTGATATTGATCGTGAAAATAATATTTTGGAATATCAGAGAAATCTTGCATCAGCATATACAAATTTTGCAACAATAAAAATCTCAATGAATATTTTTACAATGCTCGAAATGATAGAAGATATTAAAGATGAAAGAAAAGCTGAAATTGATGGATTTTTCAAATCAATTGAAAGTATAATTATTTCTTCATTTGCAGATGATTTTAATGAAAGCAGTCGAAGTGAAAGTTTATCTGCAATACTTGATATTCGTGAAACAATAATGGCTAAAATGAAGGTATTAACTTCTTATACTGATGCATTTGAAATTTATGAATATATTTTGAACAGAAGGGAAGCTTCCGTAAATGGGATGGATGAAAGTTATAATCCTGATATTGAAGCTCTTGCTAATCAGATGTTTGAATTTGTATTTTCAGAAAATGATAAGGTTGTTGTTAATACCAGAATTCAGGAGTTTGTTGCTCAGCTGCCTGTTCGTATTTCGCGTCAGACATTTTATGATATTATAAAAAATGCATTTGCAATTTATCGTGGAAGTGAAAAAAAATCTCTTACTGATTTTTCAAAATCGTTAAAAGAAGCAGCTCTTATAGATAAGCCTGATGGATTTGAAACAGAATATGTAAATCTCTTCAATACTTTATCTGCTGTTAAAGCAATTGATTATAAAAATATGACAATTGAAGATTATAATAATGTTTCAGCGATGATAAAGGACAGTTCAGATGAAATCGAATCTGCAGTAAGCGATTATATGCTTTTAACGGAAATTATCAATGATGCTCTTGTTATACTTTATACAAGCGGTTTTGCGAAAAATGATCAAAATAATAATAAATTAAAAAATGCAAAGCTTATAATAAAGAAGCTTGCCGAAAGTGAAGATATCTATAAAGCATCAGATGAAATTGATGGATTATTTGCCTGCCTTGAAGGTGCGCAGGAAGATTCGTATGAAGAAGCTTCAGCAATTGCTATGTCTTTACAGAATATAATGGATTTAGATTTAGAAAAAACTGTAAGCGGCGGTCTGATATCATCTCAGTTTAGCTCACTTTTAAAAGCTGATAAACTTACATCCTCATCTTTATTTATGGATTTGGAAGAAACAAATGATATTCTTGTAGTAAAAGATGAAGCTGATGATATATTTATAGATCAAACAACAAAAGAAGCAGTAAAAGACTTCTCGCATCTCTTTGAAACAACAACAAAATCAGAACAGAGAAGTATTATGGCAAAAATTTTATCAATGATGCCTGTATTTTTTAACACGCAGGATGAAATAAAAGAATATTTTAATGTTGCACTAAGTAATTGTTCGGATAAAAGTGAATTGATTGCATGTGAAAGTATCGTACACGACATGATGCTTCAGGAATAGCAGAGGTTTGAGCATGAAATTTGAATTTCATGAAAAAATATATACAGATATTGAAGATAGAAGAAAATTTAAAAAGATTTTAAAAAAAATTGAAACACGGCGTCATGCCTGTAATATCTATCTTTTGACAGAACCAATTTATCCTTCAGCTGGAAAAATGCTTGAGATATATCATTTTCCAGAGCTTATGCAGCCTTACTATGCAAAAATGAATCAAAGACTGATTATCTATGGAATATCTGATACAAAACATGGTATTGAAACTTCATTATGTGATCTTATCTGTGATGTTGAAGCAGACGAAAAATATAAAAACATCAAAGAATTTTTTGATAAGAAATTGACAATTACAGGATAATATATTTAAAACTGATAATAGAAATATAGAAAACAAATAGATTTATGGCATATATACTGATAGCATATGGACAATATATTGATTTATAACATATTAAAATCGGATTTATAACAGATTAACAAAGGATTGATAAGCACATGACGATTCTATTTGTGATTTTAAAGATAATCGGAATCATACTTCTTATTGTTTTAGCATTTGTCTTTGTTCTGCTGTTGCTTGTTCTTTATGCACCATTTGCATATAAAATAAGCGGTGCATATGAAGATGAACAATCAAATTATTATGGATCAGCAAATATAAAGTGGCTCTTTATTCATATATTTGCTGATATTACAAAAAAATCATCATTATCTTATGGTGTGAAGATTTTTGGCATTAAAATTTATCCCAAAGATAAAAAAAAGAAAATAAACAATAAAAAAAATATAAAAAAAGAAATAACTCAAAATGAAATAATTTCATCTGTAAATGTAGATAATGCTGCAAAAAATGAAGAAAATACAGAATGTCATATAAATGATAAGGAACATGATAATGAATCAAATGACATAATTAATAATGATAAATTAGAAAATTTAAGTTCATCACAGAAAATCAGTAAAAATTCTACATTATGTGAAAACGAAATTGATTATAAAAACATAAATAAAGATAATATTAATAAAAATAATTTAAATCAGGATAAAAACAGAAAGAATTTCAATCCGGCGGCACCTGTTGACTTTATAGACTCTTTAATGATAAAGTTTTCTGATTTAATAAATAAAGTTTCTGATTTTATATATAAACTTTTGAAAAAAGAAGATCATGTGCTACAATTTTTAGATAAACCATATACAAAGAGAACATTAAAAAGATTAAAAAAAGTCATCAAAAAATTTTTCAAAACAATAAGTCCTAAAAAAAGTCGTGGTTACTTGCATTTTGGATTATCGAACGCGGCTGATACTGGAATCATACTCGGGAAGATGTCAGTATTTTTTCCTTTATATGCTAAATGGCTGAATATTGAACCTGATTTTGAACATGAGATTATTGAGGGGAATATTAATGTAAAAGGTCGAATATTTATTGGAATATTCATAGTTCCGGCTTTATTTACAATAATAGGAAAAGATTTTAAAAAAACATTTAATCTGATAAAGAAGATATGACAGGAGGCACACAATGGCAGGTAATAATGATTTTAATGAAACAATTTCATCGCTTTTTAGTGGAATGGATGCTTTTCTTACAACTAAAACAATTGTAGGAGAACCAATATCTGTAGGAGATGTAACAATAATACCTCTATCAGATATAAATTTTGGTGTTGGTGCAGGTGCAATGGCCGGATCAAAAGGTGCAAATAGCGCATGTGGTGGAATTGGCGGAAAAATATCACCTTCATCGATTATTTTAATAAAAGATGGTTATGCACAGATAATAAGTGCAACGGCAGAACAAAGTTCACTTTCAAGAATTCTGGATATGATTCCGGGAGTTGCAGACAAAATTCAGGCTAAGCTGAAGAAAAAAGAACCAACTGATGAAGAAATGAAAGCAGTAAATGAAGTTACAGATTCATTTTCAACAGAAGAAATATAAATAAAAAAGCTGTGGATAAATCCACAGCTTTTACTATGATGCCGGTGGCGGGGGTCGAACCCGCACACGGTTTCCCGTAACAGATTTTGAGTCTGCCTTGTCTGCCAATTCCAACACACCGGCCGATAGCTGAAATTCTACCATTGCATTTTGATTCTGTCAATTAGGCATGATAATTTATTATGTTAATAATTTTATAGTGTAAATTTTCTAAGAAAAATTTTAATAAATATGAAATAATATTTATTAATATAAATAATGTCATTTTGTTAATATTATTTTGACAATTTATATCATTTGTTTAATTAAAGGAGGCATAATTATGAAGATTTTAGTTTCAGGTGGCACCGGATTTATAGGAACTCATACATGTGTAGAACTTCTAAAAGCCGGATTTGATGTTGTTGTTTTTGATAATTTTTATAATTCAAATCCTGATTCTCTTGACAAGATTAAAGAGATAACAGGTAAAAATGTTAAATTCTATAAAGCCGATATGTTAAATATTGATGAAATGGAACCTATTTTTAAAGAAAATAAATTCGATGCTGTAATTCATTTTGCAGCTCTTAAAGCAGTTGGAGAATCTGTAGAGCAGCCACTTCGTTATTATGATAATAATATTACAGGTACTTTAAATCTTTTAAAACTAATGGATAAATATAATTGTAAAAGTATTATCTTTTCTTCATCAGCTACTGTTTATGGTGCTCCAAAAACAGTTCCTATAAGAGAAGATTTTGAACTTCACACAACAAACCCATATGGCACAACAAAGCTTTTTACTGAAAGGATTCTCGAAGATCTTACTGTTCCGGATAAGGACTGGAAAGTAATTCTTCTTCGCTATTTTAACCCTATCGGTGCAGATGAAAGCGGTCTTATTGGTGAATCCCCTAATGGAATTCCTAATAATCTTATGCCATATATTATGCAGGTTGCACTTGGACATTTGCCGAAACTTGGAGTGTTTGGCGGGGATTATGATACACATGATGGGACAGGAGTTCGTGATTTTATTCATGTTACAGATCTTGCTCTCGGACATATTGCTGCATTAACTCATTTAAAAGAACTTCAAGGTGTTAATATTTTCAACCTTGGTACTGGAACCGGATACAGTGTTCTTGACCTTGTACATTCATTTGAGAAGGCAAATGGTGTTAGTATTCCTTATGAAATAAAACCGCGCCGTGCAGGGGATATAGGTACATGCTATGCTGATCCGACAAAGGCAAAAGAAGTTTTAGGATGGGAAGCTAAATTTGATCTTGAAAGAATGTGTAAAGATTCATGGAGATTTGCCCAAAAAGAACTGACTGATATTAAATTGCAGTAAATATAAAACAGGTTTTTAACATATGAATATTGAAGAGACAAATACATTTGAAATAGCATTGAAAAAAAGGCAGAAAAGAAAAAACAGAAGATTCACGGTGATATTTGGAATAATAATTATTCTGTTTATTTCTGCTTCGGCATTTTTTGTAACAAAATTAAGATCTGATAAAAAAAGTTTTAGAAATCAGGGAATCACAGCTTATAAAAATGGTGATTTTAAAGATGCTGAAACATTTTTTAAAAAGTCATTGGCTGAAAAGCAGTGGCTTACAGATAATATGGATTCAGATACGAAAATGTATCTTGCTTCCACATATACAAGAGAAGCTGATTTTAAATCTGCTTCAGATTTATATGCGGATTTAGAAAAATTAAATTCTGAATATTTAAAAAAATATAATATTTCAGAAAAAAAGGGACTTACTGATGCTCTTCTTGCATGTAAATCTGGAAATGATTATAAAAATTATCTTGATGTTTTAAAAAGGGAAGCAGATCGCGGTAATACAAGTATGTATCTGTATTTAGGAACCTGTTATGCTGAAACTGGTAAAGAGGATGAGATGCTTTCAAATTATCAAAAATACCTTAGCAGTAATAACTCAGATGCGAGTATTTCATATTTGGATTATCAGTTATCTACATATTATTTGAAAAAAAACGATCTTGAAAATGCAAAAACATACATTGATAATGGACTTTCTTCATCTGATCAGACATATATAGATTTGATCCGTTATAATGATATTGTTTTTGCTGAAAAAAGTAATGATTTGAATACAGCATATGAAAAAGCAGTTTCATTACATAAAGATTATCCGGATAATGATTTATATAAAAGAGAATTTGACTTTCTTGATACACGAATAAATATAAATGAAACTCCTGTTCATACAAAAGGGGATGCAGAGGAATCGGAATGAAAAAAACAAACCTTCCCGAAAAATTTGTGAATACAATGATCAGTCTCCTTGGTGAAGAAGATTTCAATTTATATGAAGAAGCATTATC
>CALMUC010000249.1 GCA_937872845.1 uncultured Lachnospiraceae bacterium
CAACCGAAAAGGATAAGCCTTCATTTAAAAAATTAAGCATTGATAATATACCAGCTCCTCATGAAATCAAAGCAGAGCTTGATAAAGATGTTGTTGGTCAGAACTATGCAAAAAAAGTAATGTCAGTCTCTGTTTATAATCACTATAAGCGAATCCTCACAGAAGAACAGTCACCTGATGACAGAAAAAAATTATTTCCTGATGATTTATGCGATGTTTCCATCGAAAAATCAAACATGCTGATGATCGGGCCAACAGGTTCCGGAAAGACCTATATGGTTAAAAACATTGCGCGCATCCTTGATGTTCCACTTGCAATTACTGATGCAACATCCCTTACTGAAGCAGGATACATTGGTGACGATGTTGAAAGTGTGCTTTCAAAGCTTCTTGACGCAGCAGGAAATGATGTTGACAAAGCCGAACATGGCATTGTTTTTATAGATGAGATTGATAAAATTGCAAAAAAGCAGGAAACCAGATCCAGAGATGTAAGTGGAGAAGCCGTTCAGCAAGGTCTGTTAAAAATATTGGAAGGTTCCAACATCGAAGTACCAATTGGTACTGGAAGCAAAAATATGATGACTCCAACCACAACAATGAATACATCTAATATTTTATTTATTTGCGGCGGGGCCTTCCCTAACCTGGAAAATGTTATCAAAACCAGACTTTCTGCGCAATCTTCTATGGGATTCGGAGCGATTCTTCAAAGTGAACTTGATAATGATAATCAGATACTTTCAAAAGTAACTCCAGAAGATTTACGTGAATTTGGAATGATTCCCGAATTTATCGGAAGACTTCCTGTTATATTTTCTCTTGAATCTCTTAATCAGGATATGTATCGCAGAATTTTGACTGAACCAAGGAACTCAATCATTAAACAATATGAAAAGTTGCTTTGGATGAATAATGTCAAGTTAATATTTCAGGATGATGCTTACGATGCAATAGCAAAACTTGCCGCCGAAAGAAAAACCGGAGCGCGTGCTCTCAGGTCTATCATTGAAAATTTCATGTTAGATATCATGTATGAAATACCAAGAGATAATACTATAGGAACGGTAATTGTCACAGGTGATTATATCAGTGGAAAGGGGTCACCTAAAATATTACCTTGCGGTGTTTAAAATAATCTGGCAATAAGTTTTTTTCCAAACAACTGACTGTCCATACAACTGATATTTCAAAAAAAAGCAATAGTTCACACAGAACTATTGCTTTTTCGTTTTGTTAAAATCAGTTTTTCACAGATTGAAAATTTATATTTACAGGTTAAAAGAACCTTTTTCTCCATCAACTGTAAAATATACTATATTATTTTCAGGCTGATAATAAATATTAACCTCTTTAGCATTCTTTTTCTTTGAAACTTCAATAACTTTTGCTTCGATATCTGCTACTGATACATCACCATTCTGATACTGTACATGAACGTCTACCGAAACTGATGCATTCTTCTTTGATTCTGATTTCTTTACAGATGCTGTCTTTACTGTTTCTGCTTTTTTAACTGCTGTTTTCTTAACTGTTTCTGCTTTCTTTGCAGGAACCGCTTTAGATGTTGTTTTCTTTGCAGGAGCCGCTTTAACTGTCTCTGTTTTCTTTACTGCTGCTGTTTCTGAAGCTTCTGCTTTCTTTACAGATACTACCTTTGCCGTTTCTGTCTTTACTTCTGTACTTGCTTCTACCTTCTTCTCATCAGCTTTCTTTACTGCTGCTGCCTTTGCTGCAAGATCTTTTACACTTGCTTTCTTTGTCGTCATTCTTTTACCCTCCATCAATCTTAAAATGAAATTGCTCCATGAAGTAATAAATATCTAGTCTCTACTGATTAGCTATTCTAATTATTATTTCGCAATTTTGCAATGATTCATTATTATTTCTCCGTTTTTTCTATTTTTTGTCTGATTTCGTATGATTTTCTTTTCATTTTTACCAAGTCTGCATTTTTCATTTTTTGTATTTTTCACATTCTTACCAAAAAGTTTTATTTTTTTTGTTTTTATTTATATATTATTTATTTTTATTTTTTCATAAATATGCATTATTTTTTTACAATAAATGCTATAATTTATGACAAATCTAAAAGGAGTAATAATTATGCCTTCATCAAAAATTCTCGATTTAAAAAAAACAATACTCGCTGATAATGATAAAGATGCAGATTTACTGCGTGAAACTTTGAGTAAAAGTAAAACTTTTTATATCAATATAATGTCATCTCCTGGTTCAGGAAAAACTACTTTTCTGCTGAATCTTCTGCCATATTTAAAAAATAAATTTAATATTGGCATAATGGAAGCTGATATTGATTCCGACGTTGATACCGAAGCGATCAGATCTGCCGGTTTCCCCGCTGTACAGCTTCATACTGGCGGAATGTGTCACCTTGATGCCGATATGTCCAGGCAGGGAATTTCATTTTTGGAAAAGTACTGTGGACGCCTGCCAGATATAGTCATACTTGAAAATGTCGGAAATCTTGTATGCCCGGCTGAATTTGACACCGGTGCTCATCTGAATATATGTATTCTAGCTGTACCGGAAGGTGATGACAAACCTCTCAAATATCCATTGATTTTCCAAAAATGCTCTGCTGTTATTATAAACAAAACTGATACGCAGGAAATTTTTGATTTCAATATTTCAAAAGCTAAGGAAGGTATTTTAATGCGGAATAAAAATGCAGAAATCTTTCCTGTATCATCAAAAAATGGCAATGGAATTCCTGCTGTTGCAGACTATATTATAAAAAAATATGCGGAGGAAATTTTATGAGTTCTGTAAAAATAATAAATGTTCATCAAAGCATAGATGCAAAAAACGATGCTATTGCAGCAAATATCCGCCTCAAAAATAAAAAAAACGGAACTTTTATGATTAATCTTATGGCTTCCCCTGGCGCAGGCAAGACAACGCTCCTTCTGAAAACTGCAGAAAAATTAAAAAACAAATATAAAATCGGTGTCATTGAAGCTGATATTGATTCAGATGTTGATGCCACGAAAATGGATCTTGCAGGTATACATTCAATCCAGATTCATACAGGCGGTGAATGCGCAATGGATGCGGAAATGACAGAAGAAGCCATAAATGAATTTTCAACCGATACAATGGATCTTCTCGTTGTAGAAAATGTCGGAAATCTTGTATGTCCCGCTGAAAATGATATTGGTGCCACACGGAATGTTGCTATACTATCAGTTCCCGAAGGCGATGACAAACCTCTTAAATATCCACTTATGTTTGAAGTCTGTCAAGCTGTTATAATCAGTAAAACAGATACTCTTCCCTATTTTAACTTCAATAAAGAAAATGTTAAAAAGAATATACTCACCCGAAATCCAGATGCAGAAATTTTTTTCCTGTCCGCAAAAAATGAAGAAGGTTTTGATAAATGGACAGATTGGATTGAAAATGAAATCAAAAATCAATCATGACAATCTTCTATTTCAACTGATACAATTTCCGTTGATTTTCCTGATATAATTTTACATCTGTCGCTTTTACAATTCGGACAAAGATAATCATTATTTTTGTCCGGATGAAATTTTGTACCACAGTTACTGCATTCACTAAGTATAGGAACCATTTCAATTTCAATCTTTGCATTTTCAAGAATTGTTCCTTTAACTGCCTCAGAGTAATATTTCCTCACATATTCCGGAAGTATTCCCGTCATTTCTCCAATAGCGACTTTTATTGATTTTATACTTTTTGCATGATTAGCTTCAGCAATTTCCAGCGCTGAATTCACAATGCGTACTACCGTACTAAGTTCATGCATGCCAGTCTCCTATACATTTTATTTTTATTTATTTTTATTTTCATTATAATCTGCAATCTGCTGTGCCTTAACTGATAAAAATTCCCATCTTTCCATTTTCAAATCCAATTGGTTTGAAATCTCTTCTTTTTGTTTTGAAAGTTCAGCCAGTTTTCCATAATCTGCAGAATTTTTTTCCATTTCATTGTCAAGAATATTGTTCTTTTCTTCCAAATCATTAATATCTTGTTCAATAGCTTCATATTCCTTCTGTTCGCTGAATGTAAAATGTGGTCTTTCTTCATGGCAGCGTCCATGTTGTTTAGAAATATTTTCAGAATTTGTATCATTACTTTCAGAAATGTAATTTTGAACTTTTTTTAAATTTCTTGCATTATTTTCTGCTGTATTTTCCGACACATTAACGGATTCATATTCACCGGATATATTTCTGTCATAAATTTCATTTTTCTTTTCATAATCCGTAAAGTTTCCGTCAAAACGACGTATTTCACCATCAGGAAGAAATGCAAGTATTCTGTCTGCAATATTATCAAGAAAATATCTGTCATGACTTACAGCTATAACTATTCCGTCAAATCTAGAAATAAAGTCCTCAAAAATAGTAAGCGTTGCAATATCCAAATCATTTGTCGGTTCATCCAATATAAGAACATTCGGTGCTTCCATTAAAATTCTCAGCAGTCTAAGTCTTCTCTTTTCGCCTCCCGAAAGTTTTTCAAGCGGTGTATATTGCTGAGGTCCTTCAAACAGAAAACGTTCAAGCATTTTTGCTGCAGTTATTTTGCCATCGCGTGTCAATATATATTCCGCTCTGTCCCTGACATAATCTATTGCCCGCATGTCCTGAGGCATACTGTTAATATCATCCATATCCTGAGTAAGATATCCAATCTTTATTGTCTCTCCAAGATTTATGGTTCCATTATCGGGCAGAATTTCACCGGCAATCATTTTTAACAGTGTTGATTTTCCACATCCATTAGGTCCTACTATCCCAATTCTGTCATTTCTAAGTGCTGTATATGTAAAATCAGAAATAAGTTTACGTTTTCCGTAGGATTTTGAAATATTTAAAATTTCAATAGTTTTTCGACCCATTCTTGAAAACGCTGAATCCATACTGACAGTTTCATTTTGTCTTGCGTCCAGTGGCTTTAAATTTTTTATTTCATCATAACGCTGCAGTCTTGCTTTCTGCTTTGTTGTCCTGGCCTGCGCACCGCGATGAACCCACTCAGCCTCTGTTCTGAGAAACTGTTTTCTCTTATGCTCTGCAAGTATTTCTGCTTCAATTCTTGCATCCTTTGCCAGAAGGAATCCAGAATAATTTGATAAACAGGAATAAATATTTCCATTATCTATCTCTAAAATGCGATTTGTAACTTTATCCAGAAAATAACGATCATGCGTTACAAGCAAAAGTGTACCCTTATAATGAATAAGTTCTTTTTCAAGCCACTTTACCATAGACAAATCCAAATGATTAGTAGGTTCATCCATAATAAGAACATCTGACGGTTGAATCAGTGTCTGTATAAGTGCAAGTTTTTTTCTCTCTCCGCCTGATAAATTATCTGCTGTAATTGTCGTATCTGAAAAACCAAGTTTTGACAACATTTCTTTTGTCCTGATATCCATATTCCAGCCATCTGCCATATCTTCAATACTATCCAGAATGCATGACAAAATATCTTTGTCTGAAGGGAATACCGGGGTTTGCGGAAGAACAGCTATTTTAATGTCATTTCTGCAAATCACATTACCTGTGTCTGTTTCCTCAGTTCCTGCAATTATTTTTAAAAGAGTTGATTTTCCTGTTCCATTGATTCCAATAATTCCAACTTTTTCACCGTCTTCAATTCCAAAAGAAATTTCATGAAAAAGTTCTTTCTCACCATATACTTTAGTTATATTTTCAACATTTATAATACTCATGCATCTATCACTGCGTCCTTACTGTTTTCTTCTATATATTTTCTTCTTGGTGCAACTTCGGTTCCCATAAGTATATTTGTTATTTCTCCGGCTTCTGCCATGCTTGTTATTGCAACTTTCTTCAAAACACGATTTTCAGGATCCATAGTCGTTTCAAAAAGCTGATTTGCATCCATTTCTCCAAGACCTTTATACCGTTGAATAATAAATTTATTCTTATGTGTATTTCGATATTTTTCAAGTTCATCATCAGAATAAAGATACTGAACTTTCTTACCTTCTCCTGCCCTGTAAAGTGGTGGAATTGCGATATAAATATGACCTTCATTTATAAGTTCAGGATAAAAGCGATAGAAAAATGTAAGCAGTAAAGTTGCAATATGTGCTCCATCAACATCGGCATCAGTCATTATAATTATTTTGTCATAATTTAATTTTGATATATCAAAGTCATTTCCAAATCCCTGTGAAAATCCACACCCGAAAGCATTTATCATTGCTTTTATCTCGGCATTTTCAAGAACTTTTGACACAGGAACTTTTTCAACATTTAAGATTTTCCCGCGAAGCGGAAGTATAGCCTGATATTTTCTGTTTCGTGCTGTTTTTGCTGAGCCACCAGCAGAATCTCCCTCAACTATAAACAATTCACAGTTTTCTGCCTCAGAAGATTCCTGCCGCACAAGTTTTCCATTCCCTTCAAATGAAAATTTTGAAAGATTAATTTTGGTTTTACTCTTCGCTTTCTGCCTGGCTGTTTCAACCGCTCTGTCTACAATATCTCTCAGGACTTCATAATTGCGATCGAAATATACAGTCAGCTGTTCCCGAAGAATTCCCTCCATTGCTGCTGTTACATCTGTATTTGAAAGACGTGTCTTTGTCTGCCCTTCAAACTGTGGATTTGGATGTCTGATTGATACAATTGCCTGAATTCCCTGCCTGATATCGGCACCTGAGAGATTTGTATCTTTTTCTTT
>CALMUC010000250.1 GCA_937872845.1 uncultured Lachnospiraceae bacterium
CTTCTAAAACCTGCATTTTGTCTCCTCCTGATTTCCTTTTTATATTTTATATGTTTTATAAATAATCATTCTGCCAAACGCTCTATATATCTTATTTGATTTTATTTATCAACATCTCCCAGATTATCTAAAATATGTCCCATTTTATCCTTTTTTGTTTTCAAATAGAATATATCATGAGCCGATGGCTTAATTTCTATTGGTACTCTTTCTAAAATTTCCAGATTGAATCCCTGAAGTCCATATATCTTTGCCGGATTATTAGTAAGAAGACGCATTTTATGAATTCCAAGCTTTACAAGAATCTGAGTACCGATTGTATAATCCCTCATATCTGGTGGAAAGCCAAGTGCAACATTTGCCTGAACAGTATCCATACCTCCATCCTGTAATTCATATGCTCGAATTTTGTTTATCAACCCTATGCCTCTTCCTTCCTGTCTCATATAAAGTAAGACGCCTCTTCCCTCATCTGCAATTTTTTTCATTGCAGCATCCAGTTGCTGACCACAATCGCACCTTGCCGAACCAAATGCATCACCAGTAAGACATTCTGAATGCACACGTACAAGAACAGGTTTTCCATCTTTTATATCGCCCATAGTAAGTGCAACATGATGTTCACCATTTAATTTATTTATAAATCCATGAATCTGAAAATCACCATATTCTGTAGGAAGCTTTGCCGATGCTATTTCTTCTACAAACACTTCATGCTCTTTTCTATAACGGATCAATTTTTCAATTGTAGATATTTTAAGGTTATGTTCATCCGCAAATTCAACTAAATCATTGAACCTTGCCATTGTTCCATCATCTTTCATAATCTCACAACAAAGTCCAACAGGTTCAAGTCCGGAAAGTCTGCACAAATCAACTGTTGCTTCAGTGTGTCCTCCTCTCTGCATAACACCTCCTTTTTTTGATACAAGCGGAAACATATGTCCTGGTCTTCTAAAATCTCCTGCCGATGTACTGTCATCAACAAATGCTCTCGCAGTAATTCCACGTTCTTCAGCCGAAATTCCTGTAGTTGTATTTTTATGATCAATAGAAATTGTAAATGCTGTTTCATGGTTATCTGTATTGACTGCACACATAGGAGTCAGATTATATTTTACTGCATATGATTCATCTATTGGCATACATATTAATCCTCTTGCATATTTTGCCATAAAATTAACATTTTCCGTTGTAGCATACTTTGCAGCAAAAATAACATCCCCCTCATTTTCACGATTTTCATCATCCATTATTACTACGGGTTTACCATTTCTTATATCTTCAATAATCTCATCTATCGAATTCAACTTAATTTTCAAAATAATACCTCCTTAAATAAATCCATTTTCCATCAATGTATCCATGCCAAAATGCTTCTTTTTATCTGTATCATTATATTTTACACATTCATCACTTTTATATTGGTTTGCAATAAACCTTTCAACATATTTACCTATCAGATCATTTTCAAGATTAATCTTATCTCCCTTTTTCTTCTTAAGAAGTGTTGTTTCTTCGTTTGTGTGTGGAATAATTGAAACCTTAAACTTTTTATCACAGACTTCAGCAACTGTAAGACTTATTCCATCAATTGCGACCGACCCCTTTTCAATTATATAATGAAGTATTTTTGGAGTTGTTTCTATCGTTACCCATACAGCATTTTCTTCCCTTTTAAATTCTGAAATTATTCCTGTACCATCTATATGTCCTGATACAATATGCCCGCCAAATCGTCCATTCATTGGCATTGCACGCTCGAGGTTTACTTCTGAACCTTCTGTCAAATCACCAAGTGATGTCCTTCTTAATGTTTCAGCCATAACATCTGCAGTAAACCCTTGATGTGTTACATTTACTGCAGTAAGACATACTCCATTAACCGAAATGCTGTCTCCTGCATTTACATCGCTCATAATTTTATGAGCCAAAACAGTTATTGTTCCGGAAACTGACCCTTTTTTTATTTTTTTTATAACACCTATTTCTTCAATAATACCTGTGAACATTTTCGCCTCTTACTTTTTTAATATTAATTTCATAAATGTATTACCAATACTACAGTTGATATTTTTATCTCATTTTTCTGATTTATGTTTCTTATAAATCAATTCTACATCACTGCCAATTTTTTCCATACTGCAAAGCGAAAACTCACGTGCCATTTGCATTTTTTCAAATCCTTTTCCTTTTACAGGGGTTCCTGCATTCTCTCCTCCTATTATCTTAGGAGCGATAAATATATGTATTTCATCTATAAGATTTTCATTAACAAATGACCATGCAAGCGTTCCACCACCTTCCAGCATAACACTGTCAATTCCTATTTCACCGATTTTTTTCAGAAGAACTTTCACATCTACTTTATCGGCAGCAGATGATGATGCAGATATAACTTCAACTTTGTTTTGCTCCAGCATCATAATTTTTTCCTTTTTTTCATTCTTTGCACAGTCTGAGCATGCAACTATTGTTCTTATTTTTTCAGAAGTGGATATGATTTTCGAATTTTCAGGAATACGAAGTTTTGAATCCACAACTATTCTTATCGGATTTCTTCCTCCATCAATATATCTTGTATCCAACATCGGATCATCAGCTATTACTGTTCCTATTCCGACCATTATTGAGGTATATAAGTTTCTCATTTCATGTGTTTTCTGACGGGATTTTTCATTTGAAACCCATTTTGCATCACCTGTATATGAAGAATTTTTCCCATCTAGTGTCATTGCATACTTATATATTACATATGGCATTTTATAACTGATATAATGAAAAAATACATCATTTAATTCATCACATTCCGTTTTCATAACATGCGTTATAACTTCTATTCCATGTTTTCTCAGAAATTCCAGTCCCTTACCTGCAACAAGTGGATTAGGATCATCAGAACCTACATATACCCTTTTTATACCGCTTGATAAAATAGCTTCTGTACACGGAGGCTGATGTCCTTGATGACAGCATGGTTCTAAAGTAACATACATTTCTGAACCACTGACATCTTCACCACGTTCTTTTGCATTTTTCAGGGCATTCCTCTCAGCATGAAATTCTCCAAATTTTGCATGCCATCCCTCACCTATTATTCTATTTTCTTTTACAATCACCGCACCGACAAACGGATTAGGATTAACCCCGCCTGCGCCCTTCTTGGCCAGTTCAATTGCACGATTCATATATTTTTTATTCAAAATATAGTCTCCTTATACCTACAACAAAAAAACCCTGACTAACAAAAATCAGGGTTTTTAATCTATAAAATCATTTAATAACAAAAATAACTTTATAACTTTCTATTACGCTTCTTTCATCCAGACTATACTGTCGGTACCGAAATTTCATCAGTTCAACTAACGTTCGCGGACTTTACCGCCGATCGGGAATTTCACCCTGCCCTGAAGCCTTATTAAATTTTTTACTTCTTACTAATCTTTCCCTATAGACAGGAACCCATTCTCACTGGCTTTAAGAAGAACAGACAAGCCTATATTTCTTCTTGTTCCATCACCGGCCACATAAATTTCTCCGGTTTCAACCAATGATTTCGCTATTTTTATTACATCATTCTTAAATTGAATCATCTGACGGCGATCACGGCTTGAAAGTTTAAAGAGATACTGGTTCTTTCCACTTATTTCCAAAATACTGAACGAATGTACATTATCTTTTGACTCTTTAATTCCAGAACCAATCATTCTCGAATTTGCAATAATGATTTCTGCATTCTCATCAGGAAGATATTCAGAAAGAATAAGTTTATAAATTTTCAAGTAATCATCTTCTGATTCAACCTTTACAGGAAGTTCAGCTACTGCAAATTCGATTACTGAATCTGCAATTTTTATTGTACCACCTTCATCATTTATTACAGCATTGCATTCACGTGGAACCAGAAGACGGAAAAATTTATTTTCAATAACTTTTTGATTTGCATCAGGTTCTACAATGACAAGCTCAGGATACGTCTGCTCAAGTTCATGCATTGAAATAATTGCCGCATCCTCTCCGGTTTCTGCAATCTCTATAAGGCTCTTATATAATTCTTCAATCTGCGGTGTCTTGTATTTAACTAATTCGACGATTTTTTCAACAGCTGGTACATATGCCATCGATGCATTTTCCAGATAAAGTTTAATGAGTTCTTCTGTCGAAGCTCCCTTCTCTTCCTTATATTGAATAACCTTAAAAAGATTTTCCTTACCAAAATCTTCATAATGGTTATCATAAGCCTTTTCAAAATACTTAAGTGCACGTCTTTCACCAATAAAATCCGGTTTTGCTTCCTGCTGCTCATAGATACGTCCCAATTCATAAGCAGCTCTCACACTTCCAAGACCAAGTGCTTCAAGAAAAGCTTTTTCAATTTCATAATCATTTGCTATATAAAAGACCTGACTTTGTTTCATAACTGCAACTTTAAGTGCTGTTGCTGCAGATCCGGCCTTTACTGCACGATCCCACTTTTCAACAGATGCCTGTAAATCTTCTCCATGCAGTTCCTTAATATCATTTATATATGCCTCTGCCTCTGCAATACCGTTTTTCTGAGCCTCTTCAAAATATTTAAGAGCCTTTTCACCGTCACGCCCGGTATGAAGCAATCCATAATAATAGAAACGTCCAAGATAAAAAGGTACACGTTTATGCCCAAGTCTATTTGCATCCTCGTACCATTTCAGAGCCTTTGTATAATCATGACGTTCCTGATCAAAAATATTTCCAATCAGAAATGCTATATCCGGATCTTTTGTAGCTTCAAACAGTTGTTTTGCATAACTTATAGTTTTCTCTATATCCCGATATGGAGAATCTTTATCATAATAAAGGTCAATCAAAAGATAGCTGGCTTTTAGTGATCCGAGTTTCAATGCCTGTTTAGCATTCGTCATTGCCCCTTCATAATCTTCAAGATAATAGCAATATGTTGCCTCACCATAATATTGATTATCTTTTCTGTTAAGGCTTTGCTCACTTACTCGTGTAGGGTTTACAAACGCAAAAGAATTAGCTGTTTCGAAAATTATTTCTTCATATTGTTCAATAATTTCCATTGTTGCACATACAAAACGCATGCACATGAGACGTCTCTTGGAATAAAATGCAAATGTAACAATTCCCTTGTTCATACCCTTATGGTAGAAAGTTGTACATATTCCGTCAGCATATTCTGTAATATACTGTTTCAGTGTCAGTTCTTCATCAAAAGCATCATTACAATAGCGAAGAAAATTTTCAAGAGTCATCTTTGATTCGCGAGGCACACTGTCGTATGTAACGTACATTTCAAAATCTTTATATGTAAGATTGGGTGCATAATATTCTTCATCAGTTTCTTCATTTATTGTTTTTACCCAATCTTTTGGAAGCTTATGAATATATCCGTCCACTTCATTATGAACATAAGTGTACTGATATTGAAGTTTTGCTGGATCAATAGCTTTATATCGTGATTCCTTACCTTCTGATTTTCTTCTTTCGGAAATTTCAGTATAAATTTTATCCTTTTCTTCAAATTCAATAGAATCTGTATGCTGACTTGCATACTCAACACGTTCATACGCTGACTTGGCTTTTTCATCTCCCATTTCAGCCAGTTTTTTATACCAGAACATGGCCCTATCATAATCTACAGGAACTACAAACTCACTCTTGTTCCCGTGTTCATCAATACGATTAAGCCCATTCTCATAAATATTTCCCAGATTCATATAAGCTGCTTTAATTCCGGCAACTGTTGCCTTTTCAAAAAAAGAAACAGCCTTTGAGAAATTCTGTGCCTGCATATATTTTTTTGCAGTTTTATAAATCATTTCAGGCTCATTTGTCTGGTTTGTATATTTTTCAAGATATCCAGCTGCCTTATTCAAATCTATTTCAACTTTAGCTTCACTGTATTTTCCTGTCTCATAAAGTTCACTAAGAATTTTCAACGCATCAAGTCCAAACTGTTTATACGTTGAATCATTGATCCCTATATCGCTGATTCCTTCCAGCACTTCAACAGCCTCTTGAGTATTTGCATTTCCAAGAAGGTTCATAGCCTTATCGTATTGCAACTCAACAGTACTTTTCTGATTTTTATTCTTTCCAATTCCTGAAAGAATTGGTATGTTTGAAAAAAGATTACTGAAAAAACCCATAGTTTAGATGATCCTCCGATTATGAATATTCATAATAAAGCAGAAACACACATGGAATTATAGCACATAAAAAAAGCTGTATCAAACCCAAATAGTATGATACAGCTAAAGTTTTATATTTTTTTCGAATAAATCAGCTCATATATTTAATAATAGCATCTATTGCATCATTCTCGTCTGATCCATCAGCTTCTATTTCCATTTCTTCATCGTTGCATAATCCAAGACTCATCATTCCCATAATACTCTTTGCATTGATTTTTTTTGTTCCTGAAACAAGATAGATTTCACTATCAAACTGGCTTGCAGTCTGCACGATTTCCGCAACCGGTCTTGCCTCCTGATAATTAGGTAATTTCACTTTGAATTTTTTTGTAGTCATATTTATTCTCCTTTGCGTAATCCTTCTGCGATATCACTGATTCTGTTGAGTCTGTGCCTTACACCTGACTTACCAAGAACAGGTATCATTTGTTCTCCAAGTTCTTTCATAGATAAATATGGGTACTCGAGCCTCATTTTTGCAACATCTCTCAAACTTTCCGAAAGACTGTGAAGTCCAAGTTTACTCTCTATCAGATGAATATCTGTAATCTGCTGTGATGCAGCATTTGCAGTTTTTGTAATATTTGCGGTATCACAATTATTCTCACGATTGATGGAATTTCTCATATCTTTTACTATTCTTGCATTTTCAAACTCCATCATTGAATTAGGTGCTCCCATCATACCGATTAAATTGGATATTGCATTTCCATCTTTAACATATATAACATATCGATCATTTTTTCTGATAATAAGTTTTGCGGGGACACCCTGTACATTCATCATTTTCAATACATGATATGCTTCGATTTCTGTTCTTTCCAGCAGTTCAAGCTGATATGATTTTTCCGGCGTTCCAACTGATCCTCCCGCAAGAAAATTCCCTCTAAGATAACTTTGACCTATTTCAGACGTTTTTTCATTTCTTCCATCTGATATAAAAAATCTTCCATAATTTTTTAGTCCACTCTTTAAAAGAATTTCATAAATTTTTGCTTTATCGTTCAATATAAGTTTTCTATGGTGCTTTATCTCTTCAGAAAGTACAAGGCTTTCACTGCTATAATTAAACACTGCACTTATAAGCAATCTCACTTTTTCTTCAAGTTCATCATTTTCCGCTCTTATTTCAAGTGAATCATCACGCCATCTGCCATTAACAGTTAAAAATCCAGATAGTTCTGCAATAAGCCGTTCCTGATATTTCTCTTTTCTGGTACAAAGTTCTTTCCTGAGGTTTTGTGAAAATGACATTTTATTCACCTTTTACATATGAATCATTCGATGCATCTCTGTGAAAAACTCTCACAGAATATGGAAGTTTCTGTAATCTCTCATATAACTCATTTGCTACAGTAACAGATCGATGTCTTCCGCCTGTACATCCTACAGCTATTATAAGTTGATGTCTGCCTTCATTTTGAATGAATTTTGGAACCATAAACTGTATAAGCTTATTCAGATTCTCCACATATTGTTCAGAATCATCACTTGCCATGACAAAATCACGAACTTCCTTATCATTTCCTGTTTTTCCCTTAAGTTCAGGAACATAATATGGATTCGGCATAAACCGGACATCAAACACAAAATCTGCATCATCAGGAATTCCATATTTATATCCAAATGACATTACAGTAACAATCATATTTGTATAATCTTTGCCTGTAATAAATATCTTATCTATTTCTTTTTTCAGTTCTCTGGTTAAAAGCTGTGAAGTATCAATTGTATAATCAGCAATTTTTTTCAGGAACTCAATTCTTGACCGTTCTTCCTGAATTCCATCCTCAATCCTGCCATTACGTGCAAGTGGATGGCTCCTTCTCGTTTCTTTAAACCTCTTTACAAGAGCTTCATCAGATGCGTCCAGAAATAAAATTTCGTAATTAAATTTATCTTCCCTGAGACCATTCAGAACAGATGCCAAATCTCCAAGAGCTTTTCCACTTCTTATATCAATTCCAATAGCCACTTTATCATATGTAAAATTACTATCTCTCGATATCTCTGCAAACTTTTCAATCAAAAGAACAGGAAGGTTATCTACACAAAAATATCCTAAATCTTCCATATTCTTCAACACCGTAGTTTTGCCGGCACCACTCATCCCTGTAATAATTACAAATCTCAAATCTGAATCCCCCTTTTTTGCTTCAGCTGAAATCTCCCAGCAGACGAACTTCGGGTTCTAGTTTAACATTGAACTCACTCTTAACTTTTTCTGTAACATATTGTATAAGCATATATATATCTGTTGATGAAGCATTATCATAATTTATTATAAATCCACAATGTTTCGGACTTACCATTGCTCCTCCTATTGATGTTCCAGCAAGACCTGCATTCATTATGAGTTTTCCGGCAAAATAGCCATCAGGACGTTTAAATGTCGAACCAGCACTTGGATATTCAAGTGGCTGTTTCTCGCGTCTTTTCATATTAAATTCATTCATTTTATCTGATATTTCAATCGTATTGCCATGCTCAAGTTTAACAGCTATTCCGATAATTATTATGTTTTCTTCCATAACAATACTATGCCTGTATTGTAAATGTAATTCTTCTTTCGTAATTCTTTGTAATGACCCATTCTTTAAAACATCAGCATATAAAATCACATCTGACATTTCACCACCATATGCACCAGCATTCATTGTGATTCCTCCACCAACCGTTCCGGGTATCCCAGATGCAAATTCAAGCCCTGAAAGTCCTGAATTTTTTGCATATAACGCTAATGAGGAAAGAGTTGCCCCTGCTTCAGCATAAATTTCACATTCATCAGTTCTTATGATATCAGCAAAGTTATTTTTGATATGCATAACCGGCTGATCTATACCCTTGTCTGAAACAAGAAGATTACTTCCATTTCCAATAACAAGTATTTTATCTCCTGATTTTCCAGTATCGTATGTTATTTTTTTTATATCTTCTATTGAACTTATTTCATAAAACCGTTTTGCCAGACCACCGGTTCTAAATGTCGTATGCAATGACATTGGTTCATTCTCATAAAAATTCATAAGATAATCCTTCCCAAGTCGAAATACACTTTGTCTTTTTAAATACAAAACCCCACAAGGCATTATGTTACCTTATGGGGTTTCATTTTTCAATATTTAAAGTATTTAAAATTTAA